>NZ_NXLS01000006.1 GCF_003364315.1 Helicobacter ganmani
GTCTTATCCCCATCTTGTCCCCCTTTTATTACCACCTTTAGCTTATTCTTTTATCCTTGTGGAATCCCACAAGGAAAAGGGAAATATAAAATTGCTTTGTCTTTAGAAAAATAAGAATTCTTATATATTGTGATTAGAAATGCCCTCTACCTAAAATCCACAATATCAATCTTACCCTTTAAACTTTTACTAGCGCAGATTTTGCATTGTAGAAAGTGAGTCTGAAACTGCATTTTGATAAAGAATCACATTTGGATTATCTTGTTATTTACTTCTTAAAAACTCCACCAAATAACAATTAGGCTCAAATGCGTAAGAAATCTCTCCGCAATGCAACTAAATGATTTTTTCTTTCAATTGCGCTGTTTAGATTCATTGTTATAACTCTTTTTGGTTTGATTTGATGTTTAAATGAAAGTGAAATAGAATTGATGACATAAAATTACTTGCAAATCTATAATTTAACATAAAGCAAGCATATAATAGAATCTTAAAATTCAAAAAAGGGATTTATATGCAAATTTTTATTGCTGGAAGCCATACAGATGTGGGGAAAACCTCTGTTAGTGCGGCATTGTGTTACGCATTTAGTTTAGATTATTTTAAACTCGTTCAAGCAGGCACTCCAACAGACAATCAAAGAATCCAAAGTTTAACACCTGCGACCAAAATTTATCCTAGTGGCATTACCTTGCAAACTCCTGCTAGCCCTCACATCGGTATGCAAAAAGAAAAAATATCCTACAATGGGCTAAGAATTCCATTGCCCAAATCAGAAAATTTACTCATTGAGAGTGCGGGCGGGCTTTTTACCCCATTGGATTCCCAAAAATGTATGATAGATTTTTTAAGCACACACCGACTGCCTTGCATTTTGGTTGGTGCGTATTATCTTGGCGGAATCAATCATATTTTACTTAGTATTGCGGCATTAAAAGCACGTGAGATTCCACTTCTTGGGCTAATTATAAGCAAAGACCAAAATCCTCTAATGGACACCTTTATAAAGTCTTATACGCAAGTCAAAATTGCACACTTCGCGACTTATTCCGACAGGGAGACTTTTCAAGCAAATTCCAATAAGCTAAAAGAGGAAATGCAGAATCTTAAAATGATTTAAAAACACGAAAAAGGCATATTTTAAGAGATAAAACGCTAAAATAGCGCAAAAATTTATGAAGGTCCGATATGAAATTTAGACTCGCACATGCACCTTATATTGGAAATAAAATAGCATTAGATTTATCCACCTGCGGTTTTGTAAATGTTTTACACGGATTAGAGGGGATTGCAAAAGTCGCACAAAAATTCATTGAAGCAAATATCCAAGAAGAAGCAAACATAGAAGAAAAAGCAAGGGAAATTTTGGAAGAAAATTTAGATGAAATTGAATTTATGCGAGCTGATGAACATCAACTTTTTTGGAAAATCAAACAAAAATTAGCAGAAAATGAAAATTTTATTTTGAACTTTGAAGACCGCTACAATCATCTTGCGCACAAAATCCTTGATGAGCTTTTTGAGGAAGATTTGATTGACTCTGCCACTTCTGAAACGCGAATTGTCAATGTCATATTCAAAGCCATTAATAGCTATTCAAGAATCTACAATGAAGTAGAAGAAATCGTGCAAGAACGTATTGCAAACTATAAACGAAAAATAGTCTTTGGAAGCGAAGAATACGATTTGATTTTTGACAAACTCTACCAAGAGGAACTCAAAAAGAAAGGATTTCTGTCATGACATCTCCACATGATAAACTAAAAGATGTTTGGCTTTATTTAGCAAATGGTTTGTTTTTCAAGGCAAAAAGCTTCGGTGCCGAGAAAACAAGCGTGGGTGAGTTGGTATTTAACACCTCACTAACAGGCTATCAAGAAATCACAACCGACCCGAGCTATGCAGGGCAATTCATCTGCTTTACTATGCCAGAGATTGGAATCGTAGGAACAAACAAACAAGATATGGAGAGTCGCGGAATCTTTGCCAAAGGAATTTTGTGCCATCATTATAATTCCAAATTTTCAAATTTTCGTGCAGAGGAAAGCTTGGGAGAGTTTTTAAAGAAATTCAACACAATGGGGATTTGCGCAATTCCTACACGTTTGCTCACAAGAACCTTGCGCGAAGAGGGCGCAATGATGATGATTGCCTCTACTGAAATCTCCAACAAAAACGAATTAAAAAAACTCCTAGAAAGCAGCCCAAAGATTGAGGAAATCAATTACATCAAAGAAGTCAGCACACAAACACCCTACCAACACTACAAAGGTAAATTTGACTTTCAAAGTATGGACTACACCACACCTAAGACATATCAAAAAATCCTAGCAATTGATTTTGGAATCAAACAAAGCATTTTAAACCAGCTCGTCAGTGCGGGCTTCGGCGTAGAAGTCATACCACACGATTTTGAAGCACAATCACTAATTGCACGTTATGCACAGGGTGAATTTGACGGAATCTTTCTTTCTAATGGACCCGGGGACCCACAAGTGCTTCATACAGAAATCGCTGAAATCAAAAAATTAATTGCCGCCAAGATTCCGCTTTTTGCAATTTGTTTGGGACATCAGTTGCTTTCTCTTGCACATGGTTACCCCACCCATAAACTCAAATTTGGACACCACGGCGGCAACCACCCTGTGAAAAACCTCCTCACACAAGAAATAGAAATCACCGCACAAAACCACAATTATTCTGTGCCAGAATCTATCCAAGAAGTTGCGGAGGTTACTCACCGCAACCTCTTTGACAATACCATTGAGGGGGTGCGCTACAAAAATGCTCTGATTTGCTCTTTTCAACACCACCCAGAAGCAGGACCCGGACCTTTAGAATCTACTATGCTTTTTAATGCCTTTGCTAAACTACTTCAAGATGCAAAGGCATAGTGCTTTGCCTAAGCTATGAATAATGTCCAATCACAGATTGCCCAAACCCTTGAATGCCTGAAACGCGATTCCAACTACCGCGTGCTTGTTCCACAAAAGCACAAGGGCTTCCAAATCACCAGATTCACAAATCCTACAAACAAAAATCCACAATGGCTTTTAAATCTTGCTAGCAACGATTATTTAGGGCTTGCAAGTGATGAATCTTTTAATGCTATGTTTTTAGATTCCACTCTTTTTAAAGAAAATTTATATTTTAGCTCATCTTCCTCGCGGCTTTTAAGTGGGAATTTTGAAATTTACGCACAGCTAGAATCTCATCTCTCCCATACTTTTGGCAAACAAGCCCTTATATTCAATAGTGGATTCCATGCAAATTTAGGAGCTTTAGGTGCATTAAACTCCCTTAAAAATGTGCTATTTATCGCGGATAAATCTATCCACGCAAGCCATATTGATGGGCTAAAATCCTTTCAAACTACCCATTTAAAGAGATTTTCGCACAACGATATGCAAAGACTAGAACAATTCTTGCGAGACAATGCGCCCAAATACGAAGCTATTTTTATTTTGAGTGAGGGGCTTTTTAGTATGGAGGGAGATTTTGCGCCGATACGCACCCTTGTTACACTAAAACAACAATTTGATAATGTGTATTTGTATCTTGATGAAGCGCATAGTATTGGGAGTTTTGGCAAAGACGGCTTGGGAGTTTGCGCGGACTTTGGATTACTAGATTCTATTGATTTTTTGGTGCTAACCTTTGGCAAAGCCCTTGCATCTATGGGTGCTTGCGTGCTGTGCAATGGAATCTTTTATGAATATTTTGTGAATTTCTCCCGCGCTTTGATTTACTCTACCGCGCTTCCTCCTTTAAACATTGCACGTAGCCTCTTTAGCTTTTTGGAACTTGCCAATCTCAACAACCAAAGAGCAAATTTAGCGCGCTTAAGTGAGGATTTCAAAGCACTTTTAATAAAAAATTTAGACTTGGAAGTCTTGGGAGATTATAATATTATCAGTCTGATTCTAGGAGATAACGCCAAAGCGGTGCATTTTGCAAAAAAATTGGAACAAAGAGGCTACTTTGCGCCCGCCATAAAATCCCCTACGATTCCAAAGAATCGCGCTTGTTTGCGATTCTCTTTAAGCGCAAATCTGCCCTTTGAAACTTTAGAATCTCTCGTCCCAATTCTTAAAAAGATTGATTATGAATATTTATCAAAAAATAAATAATAATGAAAATATATTATTAATATTTGGGGGATTTGCCTCCCACCCCTCGCATTTTCTGCCCCTTATTCCTGCACATTACGATTTTATCCTCTTATCCCATTACCAACACCTAGATTTTAGTGTCCTAAAGTCTCTTTTGCAAAACTTAAACAAAGAATCCAAAATCACTCTTTTAGCCTTTTCTATGGGTGTATTTGTCGCACGCGTTTTTATGGAATCCTCGCAAGATTTCAACTGCTTTGCGCGCAAAATTGCGATTAATGGCACAGAATTTGGTATGCATTCAAAATTTGGAATTCCACCTAAAATCTTTAAACTCACGCAAAAAACCTTCAATTTAACGACTTTTAAGCACAATTTGTTCGGTAAATTTTTCAATCAAACCCATAATTTTGAGTTTTTGGATTCTAATATTTTACGCGAAGAATTGGGCTTTTTTATTCAAGCCTGTCTGCAATTTGACACGATTACAAGTGAGATTTTTTGGGACGAGATTCTTATTTCCAAACAAGATTTGGTTTTTAATACACAATCTCAAAAAAACTTTTGGATTGACTTCAAAGGTGCGCAAGAGCGAATCTTAGAAATTGACGCTCCACATTTTGCATTTTTTGATTGGCAACCCTAATGCAAACACAAAAAGAACTAATCCAACAGGGATTCCAAAGAGCCAAGCTAACTTATGCGCAAAATGCAAATGTGCAACAGGCGATGCAACAAAAATTACTTGCAATCCTACACAAACACTGCAAAGCAAGGAATTTAGGCAATATTTTAGAACTTGGTTGTGGCAATGGACTTTTGGCACAGAATCTTGCACTAAATTTTGAGTTTGAATCCTATTTAGCGGTGGATTTGGTAGATTTTTCTAATGATTTTATAAAGATTCAAAAAGACACATCACACAAGATAGACTTTTTGCAGGCAGATTTTGAGGATTTGGTAAAAATAGGTAATAAGAATCCCGATTTGCAATACGATTTGATTTTGTCCAACGCAAGTATGCAATGGGTAAATCAGTGGAGTTTTTTGCCACAATTAAGTGCGTTACTCCAACCAAATGGAATCTTAGCCTTTAGCACTTTTGGCACAGAAAACTATCAAGAATTGCGTGCGAGTTGTGGAATTGGATTGGAATATTTGGAGCTAAAAGATTATGTAGAAATTTTGCAATCAGATTTTAAAATTTTGGAATCTTTTGGAGTCAGGATTCCCTTGCGCTTTTCAAGCACCCTTGCGCTTTTCAAGCATTTGCGTGATACAGGTGTAAATTCCTTGCAGCGAGGCTTTAAACTAAACAAAAAACTCTTAACAGACTACGCGGTGCGATTCCATAATGTCTTAACCTATCACCCAATCTATCTTTTGGCGCAAAAAAGAAGTTTGGAATCTAAACCTAAAGATTCTCCCTCAAACTCTTAAGCTTAAAATATTCCACTGCATTTTTGGCAAAGATTCCAGATTCTGCGTCTTTGTGGCAGGTTTGACAATTTGCCTTGCTTTTGATTGCCTTTGTTGTAAAAATCTTTGGATTGAGTTTGCGGTGTGCAATCTCCCAATAAGGAGTTTTTGTGATTGCAATTTGTTGGGATTCTTTTTGTTGCGTAAATTTCGTATCCACAACATCACTTGCATATTTTTCTAAAAATGCAGCAATTCTTGCGTGCGTTTCTTCCTCCAAGCTTGCGTCATCGCCAAAATGATTTTCTAAATCACTCATCATAGAATCCCACGCGGACTTTGGAAGCAAAAAGGGAGCATAGGCAATATGACAGCTTCCGCATTCTTGCTTATACTCTCCAAAGGCTGTTTTATTAGAATCTTGCGTGAAAAAATCCTGCGCGGAGGAGCGTAAAAGTATGTTTTTGGGATAAAGCAAATAAAGAAACAATGCAAACAAAAAGAGGAGAAAAAAAGCAAAAATTGCCTTTTGCGCAGGATTTAGAGAGACGCTTTCGTCCTTTTGCGTGCGTTTGTAGCCATTGAGCATAGAATCTATTGCATCTCCTTTGCTCCAAAACTTGTCTATTAAGCTTCCACAAAAATGAATTGCCACGATAAACAATAAGCAATTTGCAAAAAATTCGTGCAAATCATCGCCCATATAAAAGTAGCTATATGTGAAAAACAATGGGGCAAAGATTCCGCTATTTTGCTCCGCTCCATATTGCAAAAGTCCGCTAAATACGACAAGAAATCCAAAGCCAAGCATAAGAATAATTGCCACGCTTGAGGCAGGATTGTGTCCGATATAATGCTTTTTATTTCCTAAAATAGAAGTAAGATATTCTAGGATTCCACGATAGTTAAAATCCCAAAAGCGCGAATGCTTTGTGCCGATAAATCCCCAAATAACGCGCAATATCACCCCTGCTCCAAATAAAACTCCACAAACAATATGCACAAGAAAAAGTGTGTCTATATCCGCGCTTAGGTAAGAGAGTGCAAAAGTGAGAATCAAAAAATAATGCAAAAAACGATTGATAAAAGTCCAAATATAGCTCTTAATCACGCCAGATTCCATAGTTTGGAATATCAATCGTCTGTCCCCCATAGATTCCTTGTTCGGCTTTGGTATGGCAAGCGGCACAACGCGCAATATTTCCCACTTCTTTTTGCTGCACCATCCAATCTTTTAGTTTTCTGTGTTTTTTTTGATGATAGGGAATCTGCGAAATAGAGGTGTATAAGACTCCCGGCTGCATTGATTTTGTTAATTTTGCACTACGACGGTATTGCATTGCTTTTTCACTCGCATTGTCTAGCAAATATTGTGTGATTTGCGCAATGTCCTCTTTGCTTTCTAAACTCGCGTCTGTGTCATAGTGTTGCGCTAAGTTATCCATTACCCATTGCCAAGAAGTGCTAGGGAGCAAACCGGGTTGATAGCCAAAATGACAACTTGCGCACTCCTTTTTGTAAAGTGCATTATCCACCGCTTTTACCTCTGGACCTTTGCGCCCTTCCGCATAAGCTTGGATTCCAAAAACCGCACAAAGCAAAACCACACTAGAAACTTTTAACATTCTTTTCATTCTTTTTCCCTAAACTTGGATTATTGTAAAATCAAATAATAAAGCACATCACCTTTTTCCCGTGCGCTTCCCTCACGCAAAAAGACATCTTTAAAATTGCGTTTAAGCCATTTTTTGACTTCTTTTACATCGCTTAAACGCGTAGGATTCACGCTTGGAGCTAAAGGCTCTAGTGTTTTGTTGGTAAAAACATTGGTTGCGGGAGTTTTTAAATCCACATTATGGCAGCTTTGGCAGGATAGCAAGGTGTCGTTTTTGCCCTTGTTTTTTGTGCTAAAAATCACTTCTCCTCTTTTGGCATCAAAGTCTTGGAAGTTTGGATTTTCTGCTTTTGCTTCACTCTTCAATTCCTCAATATAAGCTTGCATTGACGGATTAAATCCACCCGCAAAGCCTACATTTCCAAGTAACAAGATTCCACAGGCACTCAAAGCCAAACTCTTAAAAACTCTTTTTGTTCTCATTTTGTCTCCCTTAAATCAAGAAATAAGATTCAAAATGATAATAAAAAAGTGTGAAGAAAATCTTAACAATTTAAAGAGAGATTCTATAACTTAAAAGTCATATTTTACCCTTATCCAAGCATTTCTACCAATCTCATAAATCCTATCACTTATAGGATTATTTGCCACGCTTAAATCAATGCTATTTTTGGATAAATGATAACTATAAAGCTTATTGGTAATATTTTCTAGCCCCATTAAACTTGCCATTCTTGATAGCGCAATCCTGCATAGAGGTTGATGATTCCAATCCGCTAGAATCCCCGAAGTCTTTGCCGATGACATTTCCATATCCCTCATCAGAACGCGTTTGTTTGGCATTGGCATACATTTCGCATTTCAAAAATATTTTTTGGTCATCGTATTTAAGTGCGATTCTGCTAGATAAGGGTGCGACTTGCGCTAAGGGCTTGTTTTCTTTTGTATTCTCTCCATAAGTGTAACTCGCCATTGCTTCCGCAAAGAGATTAGGCATAAACTCATAAGAGACTTCTGCCTCCGCTCCGCTTAAAAAGGCGTTCGTGTTAAAGCTGCGTATTTGGGGCTTTGTATAATCTAACAAATATAGTCTTGTACATAAGAAATAAAGCCCGACACATTCGCGCTTAAACCCTCTTTTTGGTGGGATAAACCAATGTCTAATTGCGTATTGGTTTCTTTGCTCAAATACATTCCATCTACCTTAGAAACCTCCCAAAAATCCGGAATCCTATCTGCGATTCCAAGTCCAGCATAAAGGGTGGAATCCCGCAAATAATGCTCATAACGCGCAAAGGCACTCGTGGCGTATTGCTTTCTTTCCTTGTCCAATCTGTGTGCGGTTGTCTCTATATAATCCTCTCTAATCCCCGCAAAAACACCAGATTCCGCCCCAATATACCATTCTCCTTGCGCATAGATTCCATAGGAATCAAAGGTATAGTTGGGTTGATAATTGGTGCGCAGTGCAGCCTCTGCGCCGTCTCTTGTCGTCTGCCCTGTGGAAGTGCGGGTTTTGTGCTTGTCCTTATCATAATCGCCCCCGAAGTAAAGTTTAGAGATTTCAAAAACCTTTTGTATTCTGCTTTAACACCAATATTTGTGCGCTTTGGGTTGCTTAGGTTATAAAGATTTCCTATTTTTGGCTGACCATTAGTCAAGCTATAATTGTCCATAATATGGTCAATGCTATTATAATATGCGCGTAAATCTAGCAAATCTTTATCAAAATAATTTTGGAATCGCAACTGATAAGATTCTCTATCAAAGGTGCGTGCGTCCATTGCCCTATCAGCATACGCCGCCTCTCCCCTGCCAATGTCTGCACTCAACTCCAAAGCACTTGTTTCCGTAAGTGTTAGAGCGCCTACAATCGTGCCGGAACGTCTTTGGTGTTCTGAATGCACTCTTTGACCTGCACCATCTTTGTAATCATCGCGTGAATAATCCGAATAAATCCCCTGCAAACTTCCTAGTTCATTTCCAACGCTTAGATAAGTATTGAAATCCAACCGATTAAAGCTTCCCACAAGCCCATCGGCACTGAAGTTAAAGTTTGTATCTTTTAGGCGCAAAGTCTCTCGGTCAAAGAGGATTCCACCCGCGCTCATCGTGCCATAGCGAACATCTTGAGGACCCTTGATTAAAGTAACCAAATTGTAGTTTTGCGAAAAAACATAAGTAAAAGTTGTACCCATTCTCCCGCCACAACCACCATTTAAATTGCTTCCATTGACAAAAATTGGCAATCTTCCAGCACCTTGTGAGCGGTAAAAGACCTCTGTGCCTCCCCCGCCCTTTTTGGCATTAGCCTTTATTATAAAATCAACACATATTACCAAAAATTTGTACAAATCGTTTGGATAAATTTTTGGATTAATTCTTGAAATTTAGTTAAACCCACCCAGCTAAATTCTAACTTTTGCTATAATAATACATTTTAACAAACTACAAAGGAAAATGAATGCAAACAATATTGAGGTTACTTTTTGGAACATTTTTAAGCACACTCCTTGCTATGAATATGCTTTATGCAGAATCACTAAAAGAGGGCAAAGACTATATTAAGCTAAAAAATCCTCTTGATGTCCCACAAAAATCTATTGTGGAGATTTTCAATGTAGGTTGTCCGCATTGTGCCAAAATGGGCGAGCTATTACCAAAACTTTTTGCAACAATTCCACAAGAAGCCGTATTTTTACCTTACCATATCACCACAGGAAGTGCATTTAGTGCGCAAGCAAGCGAGGTTTTAGCAGTTGCAGTTTCTATTGATGAGGAACGCAATCTGACTTCAAAAGATATTGAATCTTACTTTAGACGCGCAAGCAATGCGTATTTTGACGCATTTTTCAAAACGCAAAAACATTTCAAAAACAAAGAATCTTTTATCGCTTTTGGCTTAGACGCAATGGAGATTTCACAAACAAAGTTTGAAACGCAATTAAGACACAAAGAAGTGCAAGAAAAGCTCAAAGCTTGGCAAGATTCTATCGCACAAATAGGCATTCAAAGCGTGCCTAGCTTTATTGTCAATGGCAAATACTTAATTCTAATGAATAAAGTTAAAGATTCGGAAGATTTTATTTATAAAATCAATTATTTACTTGGAATTTAAATTCATAAAAATTTGAAAATATCTTCACAATTTATTAACAAAGTGTCTTTATAATTTCAAGTGCAATCACAAAAACAACTCAAAAATAAGGAGCAAAAATGAAAACTTTGAAATTATTTGGCGCATTCGCAACTGCTGCGATTCTTTCTACTACTGCTGCAATGGCAGGTTATGACTTTGATGTCGCGGGGCAAATTTCAGCAGTAGATAACAAGAACAAAACCATTACCTTATCAGGACCGGGCGGACAACTTGTGATTAAAGTTTTACCCTACACTGAAATTAAAGGTGATGATTGTGGTGCTTTTGGACAAGATGTTTATGGCACTTTCAAAGATTTGACCGTGGGCAAATTTGTAAAAGTTGAAGCAATTCCTTATGGTGGATACAATGCTTATGCCGATAGCAACTCAGGAGCTATCAACCCACAAACAGGTTTGCCACAAAATATGCAGCTCACCGCAAAAGAAATTGAATGGAAATGCTATCCTAGAGCTTACTAATCTTAACGATTATTAATCCCCTTGCAAAGCCTCTTTGGCTTTTGCTCCACACCTTTTTTACAAGATTCTATGCAACAAAATCATAGTATATATGTGTAACTCCCCGCAAAGCACAAACCCAAACTAAAGAATCTCGTGGTTGAATATTTTTAATAGATTAAGATTATAGATTGCTTCCTTATGATGGCGCAGTGTAGAATTGCTATTACGAAGCCCCGTTAGAAGCTGTGGTAATCTACAATTTTGGACTTCGTAAAATAAAAGGCAAGATTCCATCTTTATCTTACTTTAAGAAATTCTACTTTATAATTATATATGAGCATTTGTTCATATATAATTATAAAAGGAGACCTTATGCCAGAAATTGACGAAAATCGCGCCAAAACCCTACAAACAATCCTGAAAACAATTCCACAAGAAGAATTGCTCTACGACCTTGCGGAACTCTTTAAAATCTTTGGTGATTCCTCAAGGATTCGGATTCTCTCGCTTTTGCAAGTGGATAAACTCTGTGTGGGCGAAATTTCTCATTTGTTAAACCTCTCGCAAAGTGCAGTTTCTCATCAACTAAGAATCCTGCGCCAAGCGCGTCTTGTGCGCTACCAAAAAATCGGCAAAGAAGTATTTTATTCACTAGATGATGACCATATTGAAAAGATTTTCAATCAAGGTTTAGAGCATATTCAAGAAATGTGAGGAAAAAGATGAACTGCTACAACAATCAATGCGAAACTATCTATGCAAAATCCAAAGAAAAATTTCTCCACCAAACCTTTTTTATCGGCGCAATCTTGCTCTATTGTGTTGCGCTTTTGGTGGATTTAGAAATCTTAAGATTCCATTTAAATCCTCTGATTTTAACTTTCCTCTTTGTTTTTTGTTATTTCACTTTGGGTTTTGGAATCCTAAAAGAAGCTTTTAGAAGTCTTATTAAGCGGGAATATTTTAATGAAAACACTTTAATGGCACTTGCAAGTTTGAGTGCTTTTGGTATCGGCGAGAGTGCGGAAGCCGTAGCGATTCTAATCTTTTATCGCATTGGCGAAAGTCTGCAAGAACGCGTTGTAGAAAAAGCCAAAACGCAGATTCGCTCCCTAAGCGCATTAAAAATAGAAAGTGCGAGAATCCTGCGCGAGAATACACAAATCTCCATTTCTCCACAAGAGATTCAAGCAGGTGATAGACTTATCGTATTTGCTGGAGAAAGAATACCAGCTGATGGCAAAATCGTCCAAGGCGAAAGTAATCTTGACAACTCCGCACTCAATGGAGAATCTATCCCACAAAATGTAAAAGTCGGGGATATGGTTTTCTCTGGTGGGATTAATTTAGATGGAATCTTGCATATCCAAGCAACACAAAATTACGCAAACTCCACCTTTAGCAAGATTCTACAACTCATTGAAGAGGGCAATGCACAAAAAAGTCGCAGCGAGGAATTTATCACAAAATTTGCTCGCTATTATACGCTCATTGTTACGCTCTTAGCCTTTGGAATCGCACTTATTCCGACATTGTATCTTTGGGCTTTGGGGGCAGATTTCACAGAAACATTCCAAACTTGGTCTTATCGGGGGATTATTTTCTTGGTCGTCTCTTGCCCTTGCGCACTCGTGATTTCTATCCCTCTTACTTTTTTTGCCTCTTTGGGTAAAGCCTCTGAAATGGGGATTTTGATTAAAGGCTCAAGCTATCTTGAATCACTAAATTTTGCGCAAACCATTGTATTGGACAAAACAGGCACGCTCACAAAAGGCACGCTCACCCTAAAAGAAATCCGAAGTTATACCTCTTATGATGAAAATTTTATCTTAGAAAAAGCGCAAGAGCTAGAATCGCATTCTAATCACCCAATTGCCAAAGCTATTTTAAACAACAAGATTCCACAAAAAAATCAAGACACGCAAGAAATCAAAAATCTTAAAGAACACGCAGGCGGAGGAATCAGCGCAACAATTGGAGGACAAGCTTTCGCACTTGGCAATGCGCGCTTCATAGAATCCCTTACCAAAACCAACATTCAAGACAAACAAAGCGCGAAATGTCAAGTTTTTTTAAGCCTCGAAAACGAAATCATCGGCTCCATACTTCTTGAAGACACGCTCAAAGAAGAAGCTAAGGAGGCGTTAGAGAAGCTAAAAATGCGCGAAATGGAGTGCGTGTGCCTAAGCGGAGACAAGCAAAGTGTAGCACAAGAAGTCGCAAAGAAAGTTGGAATCAGCGAGGTTTATGCGGAATTGCTACCAAACGAAAAAGTTGAGCATTTACAAAAGATTCTAATGGAACAAAAGGCGCAAGGTAAAAAGGTAATTTTCGTAGGAGATGGAATCAATGACGCACCCTCTTTGGCATTAAGTGATATTGGAATCGCAATGGGAAAAGTCGGTAGTGATGTCGCGTTAGAGGGAGCAGATATTGTCATTATGGACGATGATTTAAACAAGATTCCACTTGTTTTACAAATCGCAGGCAGGACACGAAAGATTTTGTGGGAAAACATTATTTTCGCGCTTGGCACAAAAGTACTGATTATGATACTTGGCACACTTGGAATCGCGAATTTATGGCTTGCTCTTTTTGGAGATGTGGGAGTGGCATTGCTCGCCCTTCTCAACGCCAAGCGCGCAATCCACTAAAAATATGTTATAATCTTGGTTTATTTTCTAAAAAGGTTATACTACATTAAAAAGGTTGTTGAAAATTTTATAAGGGAAAATTATAGAATTTGGGAAAAGAGCAAAAATGACTTTAGGGCAAAAAACTTAAAGTGCCCCCTAACGACAGATGAAATAGGGGATAAAAATTTCAATTTTATCTTTTGTCTTAGAAATGTAACTATCAGGGGCGAGGATATTTTATTTTTTGAAGCCTATCTTTATCGTGATGTTCCAAAAGATCCAAAAAAATACTTTAGAAGTCTTTTGCTAGAGGTAGGCAATTCTGATTTAAAAATAGGTGGGATTGTCGGATTCTTAACGAGAATCCGAAGCAACTGCAATGGCTTTTTGGAAGACTCTCAAGCCAAAGCAGACAAACTTTTATTACGTTACATTAATGGCGTGTGATAAAATCTTTCACATAAAACCAATCACACATTATAGATTTCTGTTTTTCGTAAAGTCATTCTATAAAGATTCAAACAAATCTCACAAATATTGCTTAACTTCCCTTTGTGTTTAAAGATTGGAGAACGCAATAAGGCATTCTACAAATTGCCTTATTGGGTATCTATTAAATACATTAGAGTCTCCCACTTACCTGCTCTTTTGGCAAGATTCCTTTCAAATCATACACAACCACTTTCCCACGATTTTTAAAATCTAATGCCTTAAACTCGTTATGTGCAACTGCAACAATCACAGCCTTGTAATCTTGCAATCTAAATTTTTCCATTTCTTGCAAAAATAGCCCATATTCCCTTTTGACCTCCTCCGTATCTGCCCACGGGTCATAAACCTCCACATTGCATTCAAAATCTTGTAATTCTCTAATTACATCTACGACACGAGAATTACGAATATCTGGGCAGTTTTCTTTGAAAGTAATCCCAAGAATCGCAACTTTGCTTCCCACGATTTGGTGCGCATTTTTAACCATTAGCTTAATCACGCGTTCGGCAACCACAACCCCCATATTATCATTAATATGACGTCCAGCTAGAATCACTTGCGAATGATAGCCTAGAGATTCCGCCTTGTGCGTGAGATAATAAGGATCTACGCCAATACAATGTCCGCCGACAAGCCCCGGACGAAAGGGTAAGAAATTCCACTTGCTCCCTGCTGCTTCTAGCACTTCTAAGGTATCAATCCCTAGTTTTTCAAAAATCAATGCAAGCTCATTCACAAAGGCGATATTAATGTCTCTTTGCGAATTCTCAATGACTTTTGCTGCCTCTGCAACTTTGATACTTGGTGCTTTGTGCGTGCCAGCCGTGATAATGCTTGCATAAAGCGCATTCACTTCCTCTGCAACTTGCAGTGTAGAGCCACTTGTTACTTTTTTGATATTGGGCAAGCGGTGGGCTTTATCTCCGGGATTAATGCGCTCGGGCGAATATCCGCAGAAAAAATCCACATTAAACTTTAGCCCGCTTGTTTGCTCCAAAATCGGCACACAATCCTCCTCTGTACAGCCCGGATAAACCGTGCTTTCATAAATCACAATATCGCCTTTTTTCAAGACTTTTCCCACGCTGCTAGAGGCTTTTTGCAAAGGCGTTAAATCGGGCTTATTATAGTTGTCAATCGGTGTTGGCACGGTAACAATAAAAATCTGTGCTTCTCTTAAATCCTCCAAATCAGTTGTAAAATGCAAATGTTTAGCACTCTTAAGTTCGGATTCCTCTACCTCTAATGTGCGGTCATAACCGCTCTTTAGCTCCTCAATGCGTTTCGCAAAAATATCAAAGCCTAGCACTTTATAAGTTTTGCCAAATTCTACCGCTAGGGGCAATCCAACATATCCAAGTCCAATCACAGCAAGAGTTTTCATTCGTTTCCTTTATCCATAAATTTGAGTAAAATTTTATCTACTTTTTCTAAACACATTCTAAACTTTCTCTTTAAGATTCCATTAAAATTTTTATTGTTTTGCTTTATGAATTCCAAAGATATGGATTGCCACGCAGTTTTATAAAATACTTGCAAGAACAAAAGTTAGATAAATTACCGCATTGTGCATAACGAAATCCCTCAAGACAAAATGCGCACTATAAGAACACAATAAAATCACAATCCATTGATAAAATCTGCTTCCTCTGCGCCAAATTCCATTTGAAAAGGTAATACCTTTAAGATTTCACCCTCCACAATAGAATCCCGTGATACATCAAATACCACCAACGCATTGCCCAAAGCCATAGGCATAACCTCGCTAGAACCATATTTGCCACCCTTGACAAAACTAACACAATCCCCTCGTATTTTTGCAAGCACTGCCTCTGTGCGACTTTTGCGCGGGAGATTGTGTGCCGATTTGAACAATAAAAATTGCGGATAATGCGCACTTGCTCCGCTTAATTGACGCAAAAACGGCACGATGAGCAAACGCAACAAAACCGCTCCTGCTAGAGGATTTCCGGGGAGAGCAACGATAAACTTAGAATCCAATTTAGCAACCATAATCGGCTTTCCGGGCTTGATTTGCACGCCACTTAACACCATTTGTGCTCCACTTTGCTCCAAAACTTCTCGGATAAAGTCTGCTTCTCCCTTGCTTGCGCCACCACTTGTAAAAATCACATCACTTGGGGATTCTAATGCCCTCTTGATAACATTCTGATTATCGCTTAGGATTCCCCCATAATGGCTACCAAAACCATAGCTTTTAAGAATTGCTTGAATCATTGTGGAATTAGAATTATAAATCTGATAAGAATCCGCTTGCTCCCATATTTCCTTTAGCTCATCACCACTCGCAAACACATTAATCTTCAATGGAGCAAAGACTTTCACATAACTTATCCCTTGCGTGGCAAGCAAAGTCAAAGAATCGGCACTCAAAGTCGCGCCTTTTTCTAAAAGCACAGAATCGCGTGCGACCTCCTCACCGCATTTGCGAATATTCGCTCCTTTTTTGAGATTCTGCGGGGCAAGAATTTGCTCTGTGTTTTCAAATCCTCCCTCAATCTCCTCAAAAGGCACGACACAATCCGCTCCATTAGGCACTTTTGCACCTGTCATAATCTTGGCACATTCCAAGTCTCCCAAATCCACTTCCGCGCAATCTCCCGCAAAAATCTTTGATTGGATTTTCAATTTTTTGCCTGCATTTGCAACTTTTAACGCATAGCCGTCCATTGCGGAATTATCAAAGCGAGGCAGAGAAATTTTAGCACAAATCGTTTCTGCCAAGATTCTATCTTGCGCCTCTAAAAGCGGTAAAACCTCTATGTGCCTATGGAATTCCTGTGTGGCATTGCGCAAGGATTCTATGGCAGTTTTTAGGTTTTGAGGTTCTTTTTTCATTTCTTTTCCTTAAAAATTCTTAGCCCAAAGCTCTTAATTGTGCATATTTTTTCGCAATTTTTTGGGCAATCTGTGGAATCAAACTTGGAGAAATATCTAAAAAGCTAAGGCTTAACAGCTCTCTTGACTGCTCTTGTGTGTATCCCATTTCACGCAAGACAAAAGAGGGGCGCGCAAAGCCAAAAAGGCATTCTTGCCCATTGATGACATTAAGACCATCAAAAAGCAAACTCTGAATTAGATTCCGCGCTTTGATACCCTTTAACCCCAAAGGCAAAGTATTAGGAGGCGTTGGGTAAAAACAATAACAACTCTCGCGTAATCCCATTTTTCTTAAATTCGCTTTTAAAGCATTAAAAAAATCGTGCGCCAAGTTGCTTGAAAATCTACTTGCCGCAGATTTTGCACAAGAAGTCTTTAGCGCAATAGCTTGCCTAAAAACATCATAAAGATGCTGAATCTCCAAATAAATATTAGAGATTCCATCAAGCTGATTGGCTGCTAGCACGCCAAAAGGGCGCATAATACCCAAATTCTCACCATTAAGCAACATTATATCTGCCTTTGGCAAGGGTAGATTCAAGGCAACTGCATAGCTAATATCCACAACTTTTAATACATTTTGCGGTAGCGATTCTATGGGGTTTAGCGTCAAAATATCTTCATTAATGAGCGGTAGAATAAAACAATCTACGCCTTTATCCAATGCCGCATTAATGGAATCTTGGTTGATACTTCCACTGACAAAATCCGGCACAAGCGGAAAAATATTTTCTTTGTGCGGAGAATGCAAATAGGCACAATACAACATATTGTGGCTTGAAAGCGCAAGGGCGACTTTAAAATGCTTGCAAAGATTGTCAAGCAAGCAATAAAAAGATTCTACATTAAAGCTGAAGGGACGCACGATGCTCATACCCAAAAGAGCACAAAGTGCTTGGGCGTCTTTGAGAATCTCTTGCGAATGTGTAGGCGTGATAGACGGATAATTCACACTCTTAAGTTGGATTAAATGCTGATTTAATTCCGCATTTAATGGAGGATTTTGCAACCTATCTAGCATTTTAGTTCATCACTTAAAAGTTCGCTTGCCATCAGTATTGACAATGTCTTGAAAGCTATCCAAATAATCCAAATAGGCAATCAAATATTTACGACTAAGGCTCAAATGTGCCTTGAAATTCCCCAAATCTAAATATCCCTCTTGCTTGATGATTCCGCGCATTAGCTCCAAAAGTCGCGTCAAAACATCGCTACAAATGAAAAGCTTATGGTTTAAGCGCACAATCTTTCTTTCGTGCGTTAGCCGCTTGAAAATAGAATCTCCTGTTTGTCTGTCAATATCCAACAAGTCATATAGATTATAAGGTGCGATTGGCTGAAACTCTTGATTATGCAGGGTTTCATAAATGGTTTTATAAAAGTAATCCTCAATCTTTTCCGCATTGCTTGCTTCTAAGCCCAAAACATTTTGAGGAGAAACATAAAAGGAATCGGCTTTATTTAATTTTTGATTCATCAGCATTTCATCTAAAACACTTTTGGCAAATTCCTCTGCAATCCAACTTTGCTTCTGGCTCAACAATACCGCGGAAAGAAGTGCGTTGGGATTCTTAGACAAAATCTTAAAAATCGCTTCTTGAACAATCCCCCTTGCAACCTTTGAATAAACAATCAACTCCCTTGCACATACAAAACATTGCGGAATTTGAGAGGCAATCTCTAAGCTCATTGCTTGCGAGATTCCAAAACGTTGCGTCGCACTAATGAGTCCAAAACCTTTCTTATGCGCATAAAGCAAAATTTCAAATGCGCCTTTGAAATCTCCTTGACTTAAAAATTCCAAATATTTTAGCTTTTGCGATTTTTTCATAGGATCTACAATAGGGCTTAGGATTTTGCCTCCGCCTAAGGTTTGTTTGTCATCACGCAAAACAAACTTCTCATTAAAAATGCCAAAAATTGGAATCTCTGTTTTAAGTGTCGCAAATTTTTTCTCTTTGTCCAAAAACAACAGGTGTGCTGCGCACCGCAATGAACCCAAAAACAATTGCACTTCGCTATTGTGTTCAATCGTTTCAAAAGCGCAAATTTCAACCTCTATGCTATCAAATCCTCGTAAATAGCCCTTTTTGGTTAGCAAGTCTCCACGTTTTAGCTCTTGGTGCGAAACACCACTAAGATTAATTGCCACGCGCGCACCATTTTGTGCTATAGTTTTTGTTTGTCCATGCACTTGGAGATTCTTGATTCCCAATGATCTCCCAAGTTGCGCGCACCAAACTTTATTGCCCACGCTTAAATCTCCGTCCATTAATGTTCCACTTACGACACAACCCGCGCCCTTAATCACAAATACGCGGTCAATATAATAGCGGAAAAATCCCAAATCCTGACGCGCTTTTTTGGGCAATGCGAAAAGCACCTTTTTGAGCGCTTGAATGCTTTGTGGCTGATGAATAGAACATTTTAGAATCTGAAAGCGCAAACTAGGAAACTTGCCAAAAAGCTCTTTTACTTCCCCTTGAAGCCTCTCTATCGTATCCAAATCTACCAAATCGCATTTACTCAACACGACAATAAAATCACAGATTCCAAGTAAATAGGCAATCTTTAAATGTTCCAAAGTTTGTGGCATAATGCCCTCATTTGCCGCAATCAAAAGCATAGCATAATCCACACCAAATGCGCCAGCAATCATATTCTTGACTAATTTTTCGTGTCCGGGCACATCAATAAAAGAAAGGTTTTTCTCCCCTTCTTGCAAGTTAGAAAAACTCAAATCTAGAGTAATGCCTCGCTCTTTTTCCTGTGCGAAACTATCGCCCCAAAATCCGTTCAGTGCGGCAATTAAACTTGTTTTGCCGTGGTCAATATGTCCCATTGCGCCAATTATTAGATTCTCTTGCATTATTTTTCTTCGTCCCTCTTATGGTTTTGATTTTTCAAGTCTTCCAATACGGCTGCGATTCTTTCTCTATCGCCCTCCAACAAGGTGCGTGAGTCCAAAAGAACCGCGCTGTTTTCTAATCTTGCAATAATGCCCCTTGCACGCAAAAATTTTTCTAGCCGCTCCTCATTCAAGCCAAAAGCCACTAAATCTTTTGCTGCAATTGCCACGGCAAAGGATTCCAAATAATGACTTGGCATTGCGCCCCCTCCGCTGTAACTTTTCGTTGGAATCACTTTAGGCTCAAATTCCTTTGGAATCAAATCCGCAAGCATTTGGGATTCTTTTTTTAATGTTTCTTTGTCCTTTAAGAGTAAATGGCAAGTCGTAATTTTTTCTATCTTGTTTTCCAAATAAGCATTTAGGGTTGCTTCAAGTGCTGCAATCGTGAATTTATCCACGCGCAACATTCTTAAGAGTTGATTTTTTTTGAGTTTATCTATCAATACTTTTTTGCCAAAAATAATCCCCGCTTGCGCACCACCTAAAAGCTTATCGCCACTAAAACTTACAAGACTTGGATTGAGTTTTGCAATCTCTTCTAAAGCAGGTTCAAATTTTTTCAAACTATTTTCAAAGCCATTCAAGCCGAAGTATCCACTTCCTAAATCATAATAATCTACTAGATTCCGCTCGGAAGCTAGTTTTACAATCTCTTCAAACCCCACTTCCTTGACAAAACCACTCATTGCATAGTTGGACTTGTGCGCTTTAAACAACATTGCAGTATTTTCATTAATCGCCTCTTGATAGTCGCGTAAATGCGTTTTGTTTGTCGTGCCAATCTCACGCAAAATTGCTCCAGAATCCTCCATAACTTTTGGAATCCTGAAACTCCCGCCAATCTCAATGAGTTCCCCACGCGAAACAACCACCTCCTTACCTTTTGCAAAGGTGTTAAAAATCAAAAACACCGCTGCGGCATTATTATTGACAACTAGCACATCTTCTGCACCTAAAAGCGCCTTGAATAAACCCTGCAAATGCACATAACGTTCGCTGCGACACCCTTTTGCTTCATCGTATTCTAAATTATTATAGCGTGTCAAAAGAGGCAAAATTTCTTGCACAATCACGGGAGAAAACACGCTACGTCCAAGATTCGTATGCACCACGATTCCAGTCGCATTCACAAGAGGCTTCAAAGATTTTTGCGTGAGATTCTGATAAGATTTTATTACTTCTTTTGCGCAGGATTCTATCTCTAATCTTGCACCACCACTAAGCAACCTTTCCTTATAAGAGATTAAAAAATCTGCAACAAGGCTTTTTACTAAAGGATAATTTAAATCGCTATTTTGCGCATAGATTGCTTGTAATAGCTTGTCTGTTTTTGGGATATGTTGTAGAATATTTTGCATTACCTATTCTCTTTTTTTAAATTTCAGTCTAAAAGCGTAGCGCATTCTTACTTTATTTTCTGTGAATTTTGAATAGATTTTGATATAATTTTTAATATTTAATTACTTGATAAGGCTTGCAATGAAAAAGATTCTATTTGCGATTGATGGAACAAAATCCTGCCAAAAAGCAGCAGAATTTGTAGTTGGCTTTTTTGGCGATAGAGAGGATTGCACAATTACAATTATCCACGTCAAAACCCCCATTATGCTTTATGGAGAAGCTGCACTTGCCGCTTACGAAGAAATAGAAAAAAAGGAAAACGCACAAAGTGATAAGCTTTTAGAAGAATTTAGTGCAATTTTCACCAACAAGGGCGTCAATGTCAAACAAAAACTCCTAGAAGGGGAAGCCGTAGCAGAAGTGTTGTCCTATGCAAAAGACTTTGATTTGCTTGTGATTGGACAAAGCGAAGAAAGTTTTTGGAATAAAATCTTTTCTACCAATCAAAACGACTTCTCACAAAAATCCCCGATTCCTATTTTGATTGTAAAATAAGGCGTCTTGATGAAAACCTTAACGCTTGCGAGCATTTATGAAATACAAGGGCACACTTATGAAGCTGCAGAAATCTATAAAACTATCCTAGAAGAAGACCCTAACAATGCAGAAGCCAAAATTGCCCTCAAGCGTCTTGTAAGTAATCGCAAGAATTATGGCAAAGCAAGTGAAGATATGTTAAATTTATTTATCCAAATGGATAGCGAAGTTGAATTTAACGAGTTTGAAAGGTGGTTAGGACAACTATGGAACTAAAAGAAGCGATTTTACAAACCTTAGCTGAAATTGATTCTAGTGATTCCACATTTAAGGAATTAGACTCAAAAGACACACAAGAACCCAAACTTGAACGCGATGCTTTGTTGGATATTTTGCCCTCTGACAATCCAAGCCACGAAAACACAAATGCGCAGAATCCTTACGAGCGAAAGATTGAAAAATTAGACTTTAAAAATGCCGAAGAGCTTAAAATGCTCTTAACGAAATCCTATTTAGAAGAGGAAAGGTTTTTGAATGCTTTGCAAGAAAGAATCCTCGTGCTTTTTGAAGGATTACAATCCCCAAATAATCGCAATATTGAAACCAAAGTAGATATGATTTTGAATTTTTTAGAATTTACTTTAGCCATTATTGACGAAAAAAAGAATCAAAAATGAAAAATTTTTCTTTATTTACTTTTGATTTACTATTTTGTTTTATAATTTCGTCATCTCAACGGGATGAGTTGAGAGACAAACTTGATACAATGTTAAGTTTGGGCTTTTTACAAAGAAAGGCTTTTCATCCACTTCTCCTTTGCTTAAGGACACTTAGCGTGAGCAAGTTCTTTGAAATTATTGTCAATACTAGCGGGCATTTTCCTAAATTTTTATTTAACCCCCTAAAATACCCAATCCTCCTTTTTGCAAGGAAAATGCCGTGCTAGAAGTATTAATGATTGAAGATGACTTGGAGTTGGCGACCATTCTTAGCGAATACTTGAAAGCTCATAATATTAATGTAACAAATTATGACGAGCCTTATACGGGCATGAGTGCGATAAACACTCGACATTTTGACCTCCTTCTTTTAGATCTAACACTCCCAAACCTAGATGGGCTGGAAGTTTGCAAGAAGGTCGCGAAAGAAAAGCATATCCCCATCATTATCTCGTCTGCAAGACACGATATTGACGATAGAGTATTGGGGTTAGAGTATGGTGCGGACGATTATATCCCCAAACCCTATGACCCAAAAGAACTTATTGCGAGAATCCATAGTGTCCTTCGTAGATACAATTTAAGCAAACAATCCAAAGAATCTGAAACATCTATTCTTCCATTTCAGCTAGACAAGGGAAGCAGAGAAATTTATCTTGACAACGAAGTGCTTAATCTAACCAAAGCAGAATACGAAATCCTAAGCTTTATGCTTGACAATGTCAATCAAGCTCTTACGCGTGATTCCATTGCTGCACATTCAGATTCTATTAATCCGGATTCTAGCAACAAAAGCATTGATGTGATTATCGGGCGTTTGCGCAACAAAATAGAAAAAAACAACAAAAAGTTTATCCTTTCCGTGCGCGGAATCGGCTATAAACTTCAGCTAAAAGATGATTAAAAATTCTATTGTTGTCAAAATTACCATTTTGTTCATAGTGGCGATTATTTGTTTGGGCGCATTTTCTTATTATTTTATTCGGGAAGAAATCAACGAGAATATCCTAAAAGACCAACTCAAATACAACCAATTCCTCGCTACCATCAATCAATTAGTGCGTTTTGGCGGGAATGTGGATTTGATTGAAAAATACCTTAAAGAATTGGATTTACACCAAATCCAAGATGCCAAAACATTAGAGCAATTCCAAAACCATTTGACGCAGAATCTTGCCAATGGAATGATTGCAAAAATCATCAAACAAGAAAATGGCATTTATCTCTTTTTGCAAACACCGCAAGAATGGAAACTCTATGGTGGGCTTTATTCGCATAGGCTTTTTAATTATTACATTATTACATTTTTTGCTTTTTTGATTGTTGTATTCTTGTTCGCATTAGTTATCAAAAGCATTTTGCCCCTTAAAATCTTGCGCAAAGAGATCCGTAAATTTGCCGATGGACAGACGAATATTTCTTGCAAAATTAGCCAAAATGACGAAATCGGCGAGCTTGCGCGCGAATTTGAAAATGCCGCAGAAAAAATTAATGCCCTAAACCAATCCCGACATCTTTTCTTGCGCTCCATTATGCACGAACTTAAGACGCCGATTACCAAAGGCAGAATCACAGCAGAAATGGTTGATAATCCGCTTTACAAAGAGCGACTTTGCAATGTGTTTGAGAGGCTTAATAGCCTCATTAATGAGTTTGCAAAAATTGAAGAGTTAAGCTCGCGCAATTATTGCCTTAACAAACAAGATTATGTCCTAAAAGACATTTTAAATCGCGTTTTTGGAATGCTACTTTTAGACAAAGAGCAAATCCAAGAGCTTTTTTTATTGCCTAGTGAAAATTATCTTTTGCATTGCGATTTTGAAATGCTTACCCTAGCAATTAAAAATTTGCTAGATAACGCACTAAAATACAAAATCAAAGACAAGGTAGAAATTAAAGTTGAAGGAGACAATCTCGTGATTGCAAACTTCGGCGCACCTCTGCCTTATAGCCTAAAAGACCACGCAAAACCCTTTTTCAAAGACAACAAGTCCAACAAAAATGGTGGATTGGGCTTGGGCATTTATATCGTCAAAAGCACTTTGGAATCCCAAGAGCTAAAGCTAGATTATCGCCACGAAAAAGACAAAAATTATTTCCTGATTCAAGGCATTATCACAAACACCAAACCCTAAAGGAGAAATATGTTTAAACGTTTAAGAAGAGTTCGGCTAAACCCTATCGTGCGGAATCTCGTAGAGGAAACAAGCTTGCGCACAGAAGACTTAATCTATCCCCTCTTTATTACGCACGGAGAGGGCATTAAAAATGCAATCCCTTCTATGCCTGATGTCTATCAATTAAGCATTGATAATGCCTTAAAAGAATGTGAGGAGTTAGAGCGATTAGGCATTGAAGCAATTATGCTTTTTGGGATTCCAGCGATTAAAGATAGTGTGGGTAGTGAGGCACTAAGTTCGGAGGGCATTATCGCGCAAGCCTTGCGCGCAATCAAGGCAAAATTTCCAAATATGCTTTTGTGCGTGGATTTGTGTTTTTGCGAATACACAGACCACGGGCATTGTGGAATCCTAAACCCAAAACTCCAAAGCGTGGATAATGATTTAACTTTAGAGATTCTAAACAAGCAAGCCCTTGTGCTAGCACAAGCGGGGGCAGACTTGATTGCTCCTAGCGGAATGATGGACGGAATGATAGAATCTTTACGCAACGCCCTAGATAGCGCAGGATTCTCTCATATCCCACTGATGAGCTATTCTACCAAATTTGCAAGCGGCTATTATGGACCTTTCCGCGATGTTGCAAACAGCACCCCAAGCTTTGGAGACCGCAAAAGCTATCAACAAAACCCAGCAAATCGCAGAGAGGCGATATTGGAGAGCTTAGAGGACGAAAGACAGGGTGCGGATATTTTAATGGTTAAACCCGCGCTCGCCTATTTGGATATTGTGCGGGATATTAGGGAGCACACTCTTTTGCCACTCGCAGTTTATAATGTAAGCGGGGAGTATGCAATGCTGAAATTTGCGCAAAAAAACAATTTGATTGATTATGAACGCGTTTTGCTAGAAACAATGATTGGTTTCAAACGCGCGGGAGCAGACATTATCATTACCTACCACGCAAAAGAAATTGCCAAGCTGTTATAGGACTCGCGGGATTCTATCGCAGATAGATTGGTATGCGTCCTTGTGAGAAGTCATTAGACTTCGTGGCGCACGACTTGCGAAGCAGTTTGCCCGCTTTGAGCCGCAAATCCATAATAATGCAAAGAAAATAAAACAATGGAATCTTACGCCTTAATCCCTTGCAGAATCTCGCTTAAAATATCTATTGTCTTTGTCTTTCGCGCTTCAAATTGTGCTTGGCTCTCAAACGCGCCATTGCTTAAATGCCCGCTTTGCACTCTATCGTTTTGCAATGCAAAAATTGTCTCATCAAGCAAATCTTGGATTTTTTCAGGGCTAGATTCTAGGCTACTCTCCCTTCGTACTTGGTTGAAAATCGCCTTATCTAGCTTAGAAACATCACTGATTCCTTGTGCTTTCATCGCCTTTTCTATGTCATTAGCAAATTTCGCCGCAAGAGCAAGGGCGCGTGTCCCTCTATCAAGTGTGGGAGTGGAATCCTCTTGTATGTTTTGGCTTTCACTTTCCCATTGCTTTAGCTTCTCCTCTGTTGGCACTACCATACCCAAATGTTCGCCAAAAGTTTTGGAATCCTCTTGGGATTGTGTTGTTTGGGTTTGGTTGGAGGGATTCTTATACAATGATAAGTTTTGATAATTTTGTGTGTTGATTTGCATAAGAATCCTTTATTTAATATAAATACTCGCACTCATTGTGGGACCAACATTAATGGAACGCGCTGTGTAAGTAAATGTGCCATTGGTATTGCTAGGCTTGGAAATATCCCAAACTTCCAACCAACCATAAACAATGTTACTATTATTGACTGCGCCTTGACATTCTATCATTGTTGCCTGATTTCCCGCAAAAGTTGCACTATCTGTGCTTCTGCCTCCATAGCCTACAACTCCCGTAATAACTTCAAATGGATTGCCCCCGTGATTGATAATTGTTTCTGTTTGAGTATCGCTAGGAATCTCTTCACAATCATAGCCTGTTTGCTCTTTCATTTGAGACGAACACACTCCTATGATATACACAGCACTTACAGGTGGGGCTGCTGCCTTTGTGGCTTCGTTATTTTTATTTGCCTCATACGCTTTTTTCATTCTCTCTAAAGATTTATCAAATTTCCCACTAAGGATTCTTTCCTTTAGTGGAGAATTTGGCTCTACATAGAAATTCATTCCATTTCTCGTAACTTTCTCTTTACCCTCTGTGGTATAGTTGCTATCTGCACCAAATGCGATTGTGCAACTTAAAACACTTGCCAACGCAAGACTTAAAGCTTTTCTTGTCATTTTAACCCTTTAAAATAAGATATGTAGAATCTTAAGCAAAAAGTATGCCATTATTAAGATTCTGTTGTTTTATTTTTCTAAAGTTCTATATTATGGATTGCTTCGGCGTTTCATTCCTCGCAAGGACAAAAATCAGCTATTGCACCCTTGCAAGAAATTTAATTCATTAAAGTTGCGATTCCTTTTCCTCTAGCTCCAAATATTGCATAATTTTTTCCTCGCACAATGCTTTTTTGGCTTCAAACTCCACTGATTTTTCTTGCAACTCCTGCGTGCTTAAATCCCCGCTAAACAACGCTTTCTCAAGCTCTTTAATCTCCATTTCTAAGGCTTCAATCTCCTGTGGCAAAATCTCCAATAATCGCTTTTGATGATAGCTTAATTTCGTTTTCTTTGCATTTGGGTTTTGAGAGTTTCGGGATTCCTTGGAATCTTTAGCAGTGTTTTGCGAATCTAACTCCGCGCTTAAAGCCTGATATTCTCTTAATTCGCTTTCAATCTCTAAATATTCGCTAAAGCTTTTGTGTGATTCCATTACCTCACCATTGCCTCTAAAAACATAGAGCTTTTGTGCGATTTTATCCACAAAGTAGCGGTCGTGGCTCACAAAAATAATCGTTCCCTCAAAGCTCTGTAAGTATTCCTCTAAAATATTAATCGTGGGAATGTCCAAATCATTTGTGGGCTCATCTAGGATTAAACAATCATACGACTTCGTAAAAAGCAAGGCAAGTGCGACACGATTCTTTTCTCCCCCGCTTAATGCTCCGATTTTCTTGTCCAAAAACTCTCTAGGAAACAAAAAATTCTTCAAATAGCCAAAAATATGCATACTCTTGCCGCGCACCTCAATATGGTCTCCGCCAAAAGGGCAAAAAGTCTCTAGCAAATCCTTACTATCATCTAAGTTTTCTCGGTGTTGGTCAAAATAGCCAATCTTCACCTCTCCGCATTCAATGCTCCCGCTTGTCGGCTTAATTTGTCCCAAAAAGAGTTTGAGCAAGGTAGATTTACCCGCTCCATTGCGCCCCACGATTGCGATTTTATTACACTGCAAAATCCTTGTAGTGAAATCACGAATCAAAACTTTGCCACCCATTTCTACACCGAGATTCTTTGTTTCAAACAACATTTTCTTACGATTGACACCCTCCTCTTGATTGAAATGCTTGCGCTCTCTTTCTAGCTCCAAAGTCATTTTGCGAATGATGGAGGGATTACTTTTAGCCTCTTGACGCATTTGCATCAAACGTTCTTTGCGCCCCTCATTGCGCTTCACTCTCGCACGAACCCCGCGCGCTAACCATTCTTCCTCTGCTTTTAGGTGTTTTAAAAGCGTTTCGTGGCTCTTGGCAAGACTTAGAAGCAAAGCTTCCTTTTGATGTAAATAATCACTATATCCACCTTTAAAATGCCGCAATCTCCCTTCTTCTACTTCCACAACCCGCGTTGCGATTCTATCAATAAAATATCTATCATGGCTGATAAAAACTAGGGTAAAATTTGCGCGCAAAAGCATAGATTCCAAAAACTCTACCATTTGCACATCTAGATGGTTTGTCGGCTCATCTAGCAACAAAATATCCGGCTTGGTTAGTAAAAGACACGCGAGCGCAACGCGTTTTTGCTCTCCACCACTTAGCAAATTCACAAATCTATCTTGCAAAGGCTCTAGGGCAAAAGTTTCTAGCACTTGCTTCACTTTGGATTCCAAATCCCACGCGTTATGGTGGTCAATCAAGCTAGAAAGTTCTGCATATTCTCGCAAAAGAGCCTTATCCTCTGGAATCTCTTGCAGTTGCTTTGCCACTTCAAAATAACGCACCCTTGCGAGATTGAGAGATTCTAAAGCCTCCAAGATTGCCTCTTTGGCTGTTTGTCCCGCTTTGAAATGTGGTTTTTGGATTAAATGTTTAATTTCCAAATCCCCCTCTTGCATACGCGTTCCCTCATCGGGTTCTACCTCGCCACTTAAGATTTTTAGCAAAGTAGATTTACCCGCTCCATTGCGCCCCACGATTGCTATGCGTTCCCCCTCGTGAATATGCAAGGAAACATCTTGCAAAATCACTTTATAATCGTATTGTTTGGAAATATTCTGCAAAGAAAGATTAGCCATTTTTGCGATTCCCAATCCTTAACGTATTCTCCTCTGAAGTTTGCACCCTCTTATAAAGCCACAATATCAAGCAGAATCCGCCGATAAGCAAGGACAAAAGTTGTCCTAAAGTCAGCCAATCAAACGCAACAAAGCCAAGTTGCGCGTCGGGTTCTCTAAAAAACTCTGCGACAAAGCGCATAAAAGAATACCATACGCCATATAAGATTCCAATTTCGCCCACAAACCGCGCTCTTTTGCGCCAAAAATACAGAATCGCAAACACCAAAATGCCCTCTAAAAACGCTTCATAAAGCTGACTTGGGTGTCTTAAAATGCCCTCTACATAGATTCCGATTCCGTTTGTCGTCTCACGCCCAACCAATTCTTGATTTAGAAAATTTCCAATGCGTCCAAACACATAACCAAGCGGAACACTAAGTCCCACTAAGTCCATAAAAAGCCAGAAATTTACTTTTTTAACTTTCGCAAACAACATAGATGCAACCAAAAATCCAATCACCGCCCCGTGATAGCTCATTCCACGAATCCCTACGAAGTTGCCCTCCCTATCAAATGGATTGAAAATCTCCCAAGGATGCGTGAGATAATAACTCGTCCATGGGTCATAAAACAAAATATATCCGAGTCTTGCACCCAAAATCACGCCAATCTCAACCCAAATAAAATAACTATCCAAAAGTGCGTTAGAAATAGGATAATTATCTATCTTGACAAAAACTTTGGCAACCAAAAGCGCGACAAGCAAAGCAAGCACATACATCAGTCCATACCAATGCACCGGAATCCCAAAAACAAAAAATGCAATGGGGTCAAAATGACTATAAATAGAGTTCCATGCTGTCATTGACAACCTCAAAAAACTGGTGCAATCCCAAGCGCACAAAAGTATCATACAAATAAGGGCTTGCGATATAAAAGTGAAATTTAAAGCCATTTTTGCGCGCTAGTTTTAAACAATAGCCAAGAATGTAAAAATTCACTTCTTTTGCCTGTGGAATCTCAAAATGCAATTCTACATTTGGCTCGTTTTTATGCTTTTCTAAGAGCATTTTTATATCGTGATAATCGCTAATTTCCTTGATTTTGCCGCGCAGAATATAAACATTGTCTTTTACTTTTTTGATTTTCAAAGCTTAACCTCTTCCAAATATAATGATAAATTCTAGCAAAAAGCGACTAAATTTATCTTTGTGCGCTTTAAGAGATTCCATAAAACTGCGAAAAAGAATACAATAAATCACATTTGTGTTAAAATTTATCCCAAACTTTATCCATACACCAAAGGCAAAGAAATGACACTAGACAACACAGAATCCGCAAAACTTAAGGAACTAGACCTTTCGTGTATTTGGCATCCTTGCACGCAAATGCACGACCACGAGGCGAATATTCCGCTGATTCCAATAGCGCGTGCGCAAGGCGTGTATCTCTACGACTTTGAGAATCGGGCTTATTTGGACTGCGTTTCTAGCTGGTGGGTAAATCTCTTTGGACATTGCAATCCTTATATTAGCGCAAAACTTAAAGAGCAGTTAGACAGCTTAGAACATATTATTTTTGCAGGTTTCACGCACAAGCCCATTATTGAATTATCCCACCGACTTTTGGAGCTTTTGGATTCTAAATTCGGCAAGTGTTTCTATGCCGATAATGGCTCAAGTGCGATTGAAGTTGCACTCAAAATGGCGTTCCACGCTTGTGCGATTCAAAAGAAAAAGAAAAATAAATTTATATGCCTAGAAAACGCCTATCATGGAGAGACTATCGGGGCATTAAGCGTGGGAGATGTAGGGATTTATACACAAGTCTATCAACCGCTTTTGCTAGAAACATTAAAAGTCAAAGCACCTAGTGGAGAGAACTTTGCGGAATCCCTAGAATCCTTAAAAACACTATTACAGGCACACAAGGAGGAAATTGCTGCATTTGTGCTAGAGCCCTTGATACAATGCGCAGGAAATATGAATATGTATAGCGCAAAATTCGTGCAAGAAGCGGTAAAAATGTGTCAGGAAGCGGGAGTGTATGTGATTTTTGATGAAATTGCGGTGGGATTTGGGCGCACAGGAAGTTTTTTTGCCTATCAACAATGCGGGGTTGTGCCAGATTTCTTGTGCCTTAGCAAAGGAATCACAGGAGGATATTTACCGCTTTCTGTTGTGATTACGACGAATGAAATTTATAGTTTATTTTATGCGCCCTATGAAGAGCATAAAGCCTTTTTGCATTCGCATTCTTACACAGGAAATGCGCTTGCGTGTGCGTGTGCCAATGCGGTTTTAGATATTTTTGAGAGAGACAATGTGCTAGAAAACAATGCGATTCTCTCGCAATTTATTTGGAAGAAATTGCAGGTTTTGCAAGAGTTTGGCTTTGTGCAGAATCTTAGACATCAAGGAATGGTGTTTGCCTTTGATTTGGGTGGCTTTGAGGGACAACGCAAGGGCTTAGAGGTATTTAACGCTGGCTTAAAGCGTGGCTTGCTCCTGCGCCCCCTTGGTAACACAATCTATCTTATGCCTCCTTATGTTTTAACTAAAGAACAAGCAAGCTATATCGTAGAATCCCTTGTAGAGATTCTGAAAATCTTTGTGGATAAATTTGCAAACAAAACGAAAGTTTAAGGTAAATTAAAATTTAAACTCTCTCACTTTTTGCAAACAAGTATAGAATCTACACTTCAAAAAGCTCGCACAAAGTCTTTAAAAGATTCTATCTTTTGTGATATATTCGCTGGAACTGCAGCAGTGGGGAGGCTTTTTAAAACACAAGTAAAGCAAATTATTAGCAATGATTTGAGTGGATTTTTCTAAGCTATAATGATGAGGGATTGCTTGGTTTAGAGCAAATTCAAGCTATTTTTGAAAAATATGGCAAATACTCTTTTGCTACACAAAAACACCAACGTTTCAAAGCGGATTCTAAACGAATCCAAAAGCAAGATTGCACTTTGGAATATTTGCATATTTTGAGGAAGTAAGCTTGTGGTATGAAATCCCACAGCAATAACCCTGCAACAATGAGAAAAACAACCCAAAAAATCTAAAAAAGAGATTCCACCGCCTGCGTTTGTGTGCGCTCTTGTGGAGGAAGAGGATTCGCCTTTGCAAGATAAAAAGCCACAAGGATATTCACCACCATAGCAAGGAGCAAAAGCGGAGTTGTGCGCTTGATAATCTCCATTGGCGAAACTTTCGCAAACCCCGCTAGAGCAAGAATCCCACCCGCAATCGGAGAAGCTGCCCGCCCTAGACAAGACGCAATCTCTATGGGTAAAACTAAAGTAATCGGCGCGATTCCAAGCTTCGTTGCTACTTCTGGAGCTAATCTGCCAAAGGCATTAAATGCTGCGATTCCACTTCCCATAATCACGCTAGCAAAATACACTAAAAAGCTAAAGACTGCAATACTCAAAATCACCGCAAAAGTCGCAAATTCTCCTGTTTTGCCAAATCCAGAAACCGCATTGACAAGAATCCCTACGCCACCAAGAGACTTAACCCCCTCTGCAAAAACTCCTGCCGCAATGATAATACTAACGACACTGACAAAAATCTCTGCCATTGCCTTTAAAATCACAACCATATCCTCACCAAGTCTCTTAGCGTCTCTGTGTCGGATAAATTCCACGGCAAAAACAATCGCAATGCTAATGAAATTTGCCGTTACCACATCTAGTTTAATCTGCAAAAAATATGCAGCAAACAAAGAAACCACTGGCAGCCAAGGGAATAGGATATAAAAAGTCGGGCATTTGGGATTAAGGATTTGTGGAATCTCTGCTTCACCACTCAACACCCCTTTAAGCGCGTCCCTTTTATCCACCCACGCAAAATAAAGTGGAATCGCAAGTGCAATCACTGCCACATAAGCCGCGACACTCCAAATTTGATAATCCAAAAACAGCCCAATGACATTGTCCTTTTGCCCCACCATATCTGCCATATTGATAGAGCTTCCGTCTTTTGGTCCATAATCTAGTGCAATGAGAGATAGCACGCAAACTGCGGTGATAGGGCGAATCTTTAGCGCAAGAAGCACAGGATAAATACACGCTAAAAGCAACAAAAGCAATCCCGCGTAACTAGAAATCACGATTTTTAATGCCATTCCAACAACAAATGTTCCACTCAAAATAAAATATTTGTTTTTGATTCTACCCAAAGGCTTGTTTGCAAGAAATGCGAGCTTGGCAGAAGCATTAATGTGTCGCATATATGCAGCAAATCCCGCTACACTCATAATAATCAGCCCAACCCCTGAAAGCTGCGCTTTAAAAGTTGCGGTGATAAAGGCAAAACTATCTAGCAACACATTTAAAAATGTCATTTCCTCTGGAGACCTTATCGGAGCTTTTGGAATCGGAGAGCCTGTCAGATAAAAAGAAAAAATCAACAAAACCAATCCTGAGAGCAAAAATACAAAAATCGGATTGTATTTTTGGAGTATGTAATACGCTACAATTACAACTGCTAGAAGTGTAGAAACTATCATTAAAGCTGACATATTTTTCCTTAAACAGCAAATTGATTGACAAGAATTTATGGAATTTATTATAGAAAAAAAGAGTTTAAAGTTTTGGTTTATACTATATGATAAAATATCAATGTTTTTAGTCTTACTTATTTATTTCACTCCTCTCCTACACATTCCTCAAACAAAAACTTATGCTCATTTGGCAAGGATTCAAAAAGCGCAAAAGCTAAATTACGAATCTCCCACAACGCACTTTTGGAGCTACGCAAATGTAAAAAATTTTGCAAACTTCGTGCATTAATGCTCCAAGTTAATTCTGTTTTGTAGGATTCGGGCATAGCAAATTTAACCAAATCATTGCTAATATTTTCTTGCAATAATAAGCGGAGGTTCTCTAGTGCCTGCACGCTTGCTTTATCTACGGCTTTATTTTGAGTAAAAACTAAAAATTTCCCTGCGCGTGAGAAATTTACCTCATTTAAAGGCAAAAAAGATTCTGTATTTTTCAATTCTTTAAGCGTGTAGCGCGTAGATTTCACGCTCAAAGATGCAATTCTATGCCGTGCTAACTCTTGCAAAGTCGCACGTGAGATTCCTTGAATGTAAAAAGTATAATACAAATGCTCTAAAGTGGAAGCGTGTTTGAATTTATTTCCCACGCGATAAATTAACTCTTTATCCTTTTCTCCGCCATTATCACCCTTTTCAAAACTCTGCCAACAAGTGCGAATTGCGTGCGCACAAATATTTAATTTTGTGTAATTTAAAAGTGTAATTTGCATAGATTATTCCTTAGCTTGAAGTTTTAATCGTTGTGCGTGTGTAATTGCTATGGCAATTGCATCTGTAATATCTAGAGGCTTAATTTCACCCTTAAGCCCCAAAAGTCGCTTTACCATAAAGGCAACTTGTTCTTTTTGTGCCTTTCCATTTCCTGTCAAAGCCTTTTTAATTTGTAAAGGCGTATATTCAGTGAAATTTCCTAACTCTTGTAGAATCTTAAGGCTCAACGCTCCACGAAATTGCGCAAGCTTGATTACGCTTTTGGGATTATACGCATAAAACATATCTTCAATCGCGACGGAATCAATAGAATGATTTTTCAATACCAAATCAATCCCTTCCACAAACTCTAAAATTTGATGTTGCAAGATTCTTTCTTTGATTTTTATCAAACCTGCTTCCACCAAAGAAATTGCATTTTTATCTAATTTTATAATCGCATAGCCACAATTTCTGCTTCCCGGGTCAATTCCTAAGATATTCACTCATTTCCTTAAAATAATTTAAAAAATTGCATAATAATATAAAATTTTTAGTAATTTTGAGATAAAATCGTTCCAAATTTCACGAGTTATTCACATCTTATTCACACCTGTGAATAACTTTAAAGGCAAAAATTTGAATCAGATTTTATTACAGCTTAAAGATGAAATCACAACTTTTGAATTTGAAAATTATATCAATCAAATTACCTATAATGAAAAGTATTCTCGTGAAGATAGAATCGTGTTAAATGCTCCAAATGTCTTGATTGCAAGTTGGGTAAAAACAAAATACGCAGACAAAATTGCTCATCTTTTTGAAATCAATAATGGTTTAAAGCCTGAAATCATCGTGGAAGTTGCAAATTCTAACAAAAAGAAAGAAAACAAAAGTAATGTGCGCAACAAACAAAACAGAACAACAAATCTCAATCCCTCTTTTACTTTTGATTCCTTTGTGGTGGGTAATTCTAATACCTTTGCCGTTAATGTTGCCAAAGCTGTAGCACAAAATCAAAGCATTAAGTATAATCCTCTTGTAATTTATGGAAATACAGGGCTTGGTAAAACACATTTACTCAACGCGATTGGTAATGCAAATATTCTTGTAGGTAAAAATGTCATTTACACCACAAGCGAACAATTTTTGAATGATTTTTTGCTACATATTCGCAACAATACAATGGAACGATTCCGTGAAAAATACCGGGCTTGTGATTATTTATTGATTGATGATATTCAATTTTTGAGTGGAAAGGAACAAATTCAAGAAGAATTTTTTCACACTTTTAATGAGCTCAAAGAAAACAATAAACAAATTGTCCTAACCTCTGACCGCCCACCAAAAGATATGAAAGGCTTAGAAGAGCGTTTGAAAACTCGTTTTACTTCTGGACTTTTAGCAGATATTCAACCTCCAGAATTAGAAACAAAAATCAATATTATTCGCGCAAAATGTGAATTAGATAGAATCCATCTTGATGATACTATTATTCATTTTATCGCGGCAAATATTAATGATAATATTCGTGAAATTGAGGGTGTTTTAGTGAAACTTAGCTTTTCAATGAATGTTACAAATATTCAAGAAATTAGTCTTGATTTCATCAAAGATGTTTTAAAAGAATATATCAAAGAATCCAAAGAAAATGTCAGTATGGACAAAATCATTGACACTGTTGCAAAATACTATAATCTCAAACCCTCGGACATTAAAAGTAAGAATCGCTCAAAAAATATCGTAATTGCGCGTAAAATTGTAATTTATTTAGCTCGCACTTTGACACCTAACTCTATGCCTTATCTTGCAAATTTCTTTGGAATGAAAGACCACAGCACAGTAAGCAAAGCAATGAAAAGTATTCAAGACGAAATCAATAACAATGCAAACTTTAAAACTATCATTGAAGAAATAAAAAATAAAATAAAATGATTCTTTTAAATACAATAAAAACAAAGTTTTGCTAAAATGGTGAATTAATGTGAAATTAAAAAATTTATCTATTCACACAAAAATACGAATTTTAGAAGCTTGTAGCACTTATTCAACAATTCAAGCCCTCTACTAATACTTCTAAAATTTATAAATTTAATTAAGGAGCTCCGTATGAATATCACCATTCCAAATAGTGTTTTAGACAACATTTTTACTTCTTTACAACCTTTTTTAGACAAAAAAGATTCTAGTCAAATCACTTCCCACATTTACCTTGAAACAAAAGACAATCAACTCATTTGTAAAGCCACAGATTTTGAAATAGGACTTTGTGCAATTAGTGATTCTTTAACCATTAACGAACACGGAATCGCAACGGTTAATGGGAAACAAGCATTAGATATTATCAAACGATTAAAAGAAAGTGATGTTAATCTTTATACTCACAACGAAAACCTCCATATTCAACAAAATAAAAGCTCTTTTAAACTTCCAATGTTTAATGCTCAAGAATTTCCAACCTTTCCAGAATACGAAAACCTACCGAAACTAGAAATCAATTCTTTACAATTAATCACTTCAATGAAAAAAATTTTTCCTGTAATTGATATTAATAACCAAAAACGCGAATTAAACGGAGCTCTTTTGGATATTAAGGAATATTCTTATAATTTCGTGGCTACGGATACAAAACGACTTGCAATGGTAAAATTTGACAACGCATCAGGAAATAATCTTGCACTAATTTTCCCAAAAAAAGCAATTACAGAAATTCAAAAATTATTCTTTGATAATCTTGAACTTTTCTATAACGAAAAAGACATTATCATCAAATCTCAAAATTACATTTTCTTTTCTCATCTTATCAATGGAAAATTCCCAGATTATGAAAAAATATTGCCAAAAGAAGTCGCGACACAGCTTACGATTCCAAAAGCGAAAATTATCGAAGGAATTAAAGTTATTAACTCTGTAACAAATGATGTTAAAATTACTTTTAAATCTAATGAAATTTTATTTGAATCTTTAAGTCAAGATAATTCAGAAGCTAAAACACAAATTGAAATAAATCTTTCTCTTAATGAGGAAATTGAAATTGGTATTAATTCTCGTCATGTTTTGGATTTCTTAATGCAAATCGACACTGCGGATTTCATTTGGGAACTTAATGGTAAAAATGCTCCTTTTGTGTTAAAAAGTGAGAATTTCTCCACTGTTGTTATGCCTATTATTATTTAAAATTTTTTAGAATTACACAATTTAGGAAAAAGATGGAAGATTTAGAATACACAGGACAAAGTATTAAAGTTTTAAAAGGCTTAGAAGCAGTTAGAAAACGTCCGGGAATGTATATTGGTGATACAAATATCGGTGGATTACACCATTTGATTTATGAAGTCGTAGATAACTGCATTGATGAAGCAATGGCAGGATACTGCACAGAAATTGAAGTGATTTTAACCAAAGAAGGCGGAGCAAAGATTTCTGATAATGGGCGTGGAATTCCTGTAGATATTCACCCCACAGAGGGAATTTCAGCCGCTACGGTTGCCTTAACCGTTCTCCACGCGGGAGGTAAATTTGACCAAAAAACTTATTCTGGTGGTTTGCACGGAGTAGGAGTTTCCGTCGTAAATGCGCTTTCTAAAAGCTTGCAAATGACGATTTATAAACACAATCAAATCTATCGTCAAGATTTCGTGCAAGGGATTCCACAAAATGCTTTAGAAGTGATTGGTGAGACAAAACTCAATGGAACAACGATTGAATTTATCCCCGATGATAGTATTTTTGAAGTTGTAAATTTTGATAAAGAGATTTTGAAAAAGAGATTCAAAGAGCTTGCTTATTTAAATCATCAAATTACAATTCATTTTAAGGACGAGCAAAGCGACTTTGACGAAACCTATCACTTTGAGGGTGGATTGTCGCAGTTTATCCATGATATTAACAAAAAACCTTTTATTTCTCCTATTATTGACTTTGAGGGAAGAGATGAAAATGTAGAAGTAGAAGTAGCTTTGGCTTATAATGAAAGTTTTGATGAAAAAGTATTAAGCTTTGTTAATAACATTCACACAATGGACGGAGGAACGCACGAAGCAGGATTTCGTATGGGCTTGACTAGGGCGATTACAAATTATATTGAAGAAAATGCCAATGCACGCGAAAAGGATTCCAAAATTACAGGCGATGATATTAGAGAGGGATTACTTGCGATTGTTTCGGTAAAAGTTATTGACCCGCAGTTTGTGGGGCAGACTAAAAGCAAATTAGGAAGCTCCTTTGTGCGTCCTATTGTACAGAAACTTAGTTTTGAAAAGATTTCAAAGTTTTTTGAAGAAAATCCCAACGAAGCTAAAGCAATCATGCAAAAAGCACTTTTAGCCGCACGAGGTAGAGAAGCGGCAAAAAAGGCGAGAGAACTCACGCGCAAGAAAGAATCTTTTAGCGTAGGCACACTTCCGGGTAAATTAGCGGATTGTCAGAGTAAGGACCCAAGCATTAGCGAACTTTATCTTGTAGAAGGAGATTCTGCAGGTGGTTCAGCCAAACAAGGGAGAGATAGGGTTTATCAAGCGATTCTTCCCTTAAGAGGAAAAATCTTAAATGTAGAAAAAAGTCGCCTAGATAAGATTCTAAAAAGTGAGGAAATTAAAAATCTCATTACCGCTTTAGGTTGCGGAATTGGAGAGGAATTTGATATTACAAAAGCAAGATATAATAAAGTCATTATTATGACTGATGCTGATGTAGATGGAAGCCATATTCAAACGCTTTTGATGACTTTCTTTTTTCGCTATTTAAAAGGTATCATTGAAGCGGGTTATTTGTATATTGCCCAGCCGCCACTTTATCGCTTCAAAAAGGGAAAAAAGGAAATTTATCTCAAAGATGAAAAGGCTTTGAGCGAATATTTGATTGAAAATGGAATTGAAAACTTTGAGTTTCAAGGAATTGGGACAAAAGAACTGATGGAGTTTTTTAAAATTGTCGCACATTATCGTTCTACCTTGCAGAATCTGAAAAAACGATTTGCTTTAATTGAAGTGGTACGCTTCTTGATTGAAAATAGTGATTTACTTGCACTTCCAAATAACGCCTTGTGTGAAACAATTAAAGAAAGAATCGCAGAGCTTGGATTTAATATTTTAAACGAAAAGATAGATGAGGAAAAAGTGCATTTATATGTGCAAACCGATTCTGGATTGGTAGATATTAAGATTGATGATGAGCTTTTTACGCACCCACTTTTTGAAGAAGCGCATTTCGTGTTTAATAAAATCAAAGAATTTGATTTGGGATTCTTAGAGGGAAAAGACGCGGTGAGTATGCTAGAATCAATAGAAGAAAGTAGCAAAAAAGGCGCATATATCCAAAGATATAAAGGTCTAGGAGAAATGAATCCCGAGCAACTTTGGGAAACAACGATGACACCAGAAAATAGGCGTTTGATTCGTGTAGAGATTCAAGACGAAACAGAAGCAAGTGATGTCTTTTCACTCTTTATGGGTGATGAGGTAGAACCAAGGCGTGAGTATATCCAAACACACGCAAAAGATGTGAAACATTTAGATGTTTAAGGGGATTCTTGATGTATTTGTTAGCGGGGATTTTGGATTTTTTTACAAGTTTGAATGGAATCTTTTACACGCTTGCTTATGTTGTGGGCGGGATTCCGTTTGGATTGCTTTATGGAAAATATCTTGGAGGTGTGGATATTCGCCAAGTTGGGAGCGGAAGCATTGGCGCGACTAATGTTTTACGTGCATTAAAAGAAAGTAATCCAAAAATTGCTAAAAAAATCGCAATTCTTACAATGTTAAGTGATGCACTCAAAGGCGTGGTGATTATAATGATTGCCAAAGCGTTTGGTGTTAGCTTTGAAGCACAATGGATGATGGCACTTTTGGCAGTGGTGGGGCATTGTTTCTCGCCTTTTTTAAAGCTAGAAGGTGGCAAAGGTGTAGCGACTTGTGTTGGTGTTGTCGCGGTATTTTTGCCTTTAGAGGCAATTTTAGGTTTAGTGGTGTGGTTTGTGGTTGGAAAATTATTAAAAATCTCCTCTCTTGCCTCACTTTTTGGCGTGATTTGTGGCATAGGTTTTAGCTTTTTCCTGCATCCCGAGATTCCACATATTACAACTCATACACCTTTAGTTTTAATGCTATTGTTGATTCTTTACAAGCATATTCCAAATATCATTCGTCTAATCCAAAGAAAGGAACAAAAGGTAATATGATAGAATTTCGGAAAAAAATAGTTTAATGATTTTTGAAAAGTTAAAGAAAATAGTCATTGCCTATATTGCAAATAATTTTAAACTTTCAAATAAGCTCACAAAAGTGAATAATCATCTTGGCTTAAAACTAACAGAAATAGAAAAAGCACAGCAAGTTTTAGCTCAAAAATTGCAAAATCTAGAAAAACAAATGCACTTAAAATTATATTCTTTAGATTCCAAAATGCAAGTTCTTCTTAGAAAATCTATGGAAAATGAAATTTTTGCTTTAAGAAATTCTGTATTGCCTTACGCAAATTTACCTATTCGTCCAAGTCATTTTTTGCTTCTTTCGTATAATAAGCATATTCCTAAGTATTCTCATCACAATCTAGGAGATTTTATCCAAACGATTGCAACCAAAAATGCTCTTTTGTTTTTGAATCCCAAGACAACTTTTGAATTTTTTGATAGGGATTCACTGATAAGCTATTATCCCGTGCGGGGGGGGGGGGGAATAATTCTTTAAATGCTTTAACTCCTGTGGTTATGCAGGGTTGGTTTGCTTTTCCGGATTCCCCACATTTTATTCCCAATCACTACCTTTTGCCTATTTTTGTAGGCACACATTTTACTTCCGCAATTCAGAAATTTTTGCAATATTTCATCGTCTATTATCCTTGGTATTTTGAGGGTAAAACGATAGGTTGTAGGGATTTGGCGACTTTAGGATTCTGTGAGAAATTAGGATTAGAAGCTTATCTTTCACGTTGTCTTACGCTTACATTGCCCAAACGCACGCAAGAACAAGAAACACAAGCAACAAAGGTATTTTTGGTAGGGATTCCAGAGGATTTATTAAAATTTATTCCACGGGGTTTGCGTGAGGGTGCAATCAGTGTCAATCAGCAAGGAGTTTCTAATGAACAATCTTTGCAATGGCAGAGCTTTTATCATTGTAGTGAGGATTTGTTAGAAACTTACAAAAATGAAGCAAGACTCGTAATTACTTGTGCATTGCATTGCGCATCTCCTTGTTTGGCAATGGGAATTCCTGTTGTTTTGATTGCAAGAAATGAAGAAAATCTTGGACGTTTTTCTGCACTTAGTGGAATTGTGCCGATTTATACCATAGAGGATTTGGAAAAGGAACGCGTGGATTTTGTGCCACAATCCCTAGACATAGAATCGCTAAAGCAAGATATGCTAGAAAATCTAAATCTTAGCATAAAAGAAGCAATGGGCGAGAGTGTGGATAAAGAAACCTTGCAAGCAATTCGCCAAAGAATAGCGGATTTTGTCCCTGCAATGCAATCTAATATGGCGGAATCTCACGAGAATTCTGCTATCGCGGGGGGGGGGGGAAATAAGCTAGAAGCAAATTTTATAGAAAATACTTGGAAATATGATTTTAAATATGATTTGGAATTTAAGCAAAGGGCGCAGATTTTGTTTGATTTGCTCTCCAAAGAAGCGAGAAATCGCCTAAAATCTGTTTTAGATTTGGGTTGTGGGATTCAGTATTTTAGGGAAGTATTGGTAGAGAATAGCTTAAATCTTAATTATTATGGTGTGGATTTGTATCCTCACAAGCCAGATAATATCCTCTGTGATTTTAATCAGGATAATTTTCCAAATTTCGTGCAAGATTCCTTTGATTTGGTTGTTTGTGCTGGGTTGTTTGAATATATTTTTGATTTGCCAAGATTGATTAAGAGGATTTGCGCTCTTTCGCCTCAATTTATTTTGTGTAGTTATAACTTTGACAATACAAGTGGGGTGGATAATGAAATTTGGGTTAAGAATCGCCTGAAACAAGGGGAATTATTTGATTTATTTTTGCAGAATCATTATTGTTTAAATACCTACAAAACACATAAAAGAAGCTTACCAACCGGTTATTTTTTGTTTTACAAGAAAGAATTAATGGGATTGTGAGTGTTATCAAAGCAATCCAAACAAAAGAATCTCTCAAAGATGAAAGATTCAAATATTTTTTACTTTTTTTATTTAAAAAATATTTAACTATTTAAAATAATTTACATTTTTCAATTTATTTATTAATTTTTTGCGTATTTTGCTACTTTTTGTAATATAATTACGCGTTAATTTATTTTGAAAGGTAGGAATATGGAATTTTTGATGTCCTTAAGTGAAGGAACGCAGTTCGCGATTCAGCTGATTGTTGTTCTTATTTGTTTGTTTTATGGTGCGAAAAAGGGTGGAATCGCACTTGGACTCTTAGGGGGTGTGGGGCTTTTGGTTTTGGCTTTTGGTTTTGGCGTTCAGCCCGGCAAACCCGCAGTTTCTGTTATGCTTACGATTTTAGCGGTGGTTGTAGCAAGTGCGACTTTACAAGCAAGTGGGGGACTTGATGTAATGCTACAAATTGCAGAAAGAATCCTAAGGAGAAATCCAAGATTCCTAACGATATTAGCTCCTTTTGTAACCTGTTTTTTGACAATCCTTTGCGGAACAGGACATGTAGTTTATACAATGATGCCAATTATTTATGATATTGCAATCAAAAATGGAATCCGCCCAGAGCGTCCAATGGCGGCTTCTTCTATCTCTTCTCAAATGGGAATTATCGCAAGCCCGGTTTCTGTGGCAGTTGTATCTTTAACTGCGTTTTTACTCAATGCTCAAACCCATTTAGCAGGGTTTGATGGTTATGTGGATTTGCTTAAAATCACGATTCCAGCGACTTTATGTGGCGTTTTAGTCGTAGGGATTTTTTCTTGGTTTAGAGGCAAAGACTTGGATAAAGACGAAGAATTTCAAGAAAAACTCAAAGACGAAGAGTTCAAAAAGTATGTTTATGGGGATTCTAAAACCTTGCTCGGCGTTAAGCTTCCAGGTGTCCAATGGGCAGCGATGTGGATTTTTTTGGGTGCAATCGCAATTGTTGCGATTTTAGGCGCATTCCCAGAGCTTCGCCCGCATTTCACAATTAAAGGCGCAAGCAAACCAATGAGTATGGTAGATACGATTCAAATGTTTATGCTTCTTGCAGGTTCTGCTCTGCTTATTTTTACCAAAGTAGATGCGGGAAAAATTGGTAAAAACGAAATTTTCCGCTCCGGTATGATTGCACTTGTTGCGGTGTTTGGAATCTCTTGGATGGCAGATACAATGTTTGCAGTGCATACGCCAATGATGAAAACTGCTCTAGGAAGCGTGGTGCAAGATTATCCTTGGACTTACGCAATTATGCTTTTACTTATTTCAAAATTTGTTAATTCACAAGCCGCAGCAATCGCCGCATTCGTGCCTTTGGCATTAGGAATTGGAGTGCATCCTGCCATCATCGTAGCTTTTGCTCCTGCGTGCTATGGATATTATATTCTACCAACCTATCCAAGCGACTTGGCAACGATTCAGTTTGACCGCTCAGGCACAACGCATATTGGAAGATTCGTTATCAACCATAGCTTTATTTTGCCCGGACTTATCGGGGTGTTTAGCTCTTGTGTGTTTGGTTATATCTTTGCAATGTTTGCAGGATATTTAGGCTAGTTTTAGTGGCAATTTTAGCGAGATTCTGTGCTATGGAATCTCGCAAAGACTTTTAAATTCACTACGAATTGCAGAGGCAATTTCATTATAACAAATCAACCTGCAAACAAGGCGGGGATTCTAAATTCTAACTATTTAAAGCATTTTTTACATTTGGTGCAGTAAAATCACTAGCGTTTAAATTACAAGGAGGAAATGATGAGAGAAGTGCAATACGAAGACATTAAAGCAGCGGTTGCAAAGCTTGCGATTGACGCGTGCTGTATTCAGACGCCAGACATCAAGACAGCGTTTGCAGGTGCGAAAAAAACCGAACAATCTACTTTGGGACAAAATATCCTAGACACATTGATTGAAAATGGTAAAATTGCAGAAACAAATATGATGCCTATTTGTCAAGATACAGGTATGACGGTGGTGTTCGTAGAAATCGGGCAAGAGGTGCATATCGTGGGCGGTTACATTGAAGATGCGATTAATGAGGGGATTAAAAAGGGCTATACAGAGGGCTATTTGCGTAAATCTGTCGTAGAAGAGCCACTCTATGAGCGCAAAAACACGACAAACAATTCTCCCGCGGTGATTCATACGCGAATCATCAAGGGTGATAAACTTCACCTTAAAGTCTGTCCTAAAGGCTTTGGTAGTGAGAATAAAAGCATTCTAAAAATGCTTGTTCCCGCTGATGGCATTGAGGGCGTGAAAAAAGTCTTTCTTGAAGCAGTAAAGCTTGCAGGACCGAACGCCTGTCCTCCTATGGTGATTGGTGTAGGAATCGGCGGGACAATGGAAAAGGCAGCACTTCTAGCAAAACAAGCCGCAGTGCGTGAAATAGATTCCAAGAATCCCGATGCGCGCTATGCAAAACTTGAAGAGGAATTGCTAGAAATTGCAAACAAAACCGGTGTGGGACCGCAAGGGCTAGGAGGCACGACTACGGCGTTCAAAGTCAATGTAGAATGGTATCCTACACACATTGCAGGGCTTCCTGTCGCGGTGAATATCAACTGCCACGCTGCGCGACACGCGGATATTGAGCTATAAGGAGGGAAAAATGTCAGAGCCAAAAAAAATTACTGCACCTTTGAGTAAAGAAGTAGCAAAAAGTCTTAAAGCGGGGGAAAGCGTGCTTATTAGCGGAACGATTCTCTGTGCGCGTGATGCGGCGCATAAAGCCTTAACAGAAGCTCTAGCACGTGGAGAAAAACTCCCTGTGGATTTGAGCGGCGAGACGATTTATTATCTAGGACCCACTCCTGCAAAGCCGGGCAATGCGATTGGTAGCGCAGGACCTACGACAAGCGGGAGAATGGATAAATATACACCGACAATCATTGAGCAAGGCATTCACGGAATGATTGGCAAGGGCTATCGCAGCAAGGAAGTCATAGATTCTATGGTAAAACACGGCGTAGTGTATATGGTGGCTGTGGGTGGCGCAGCGGCATTGATTTCAAAATGTATCACCAAATATGAAGTGCTTGCCTATCCTGAACTTGGACCTGAAGCGGTGGCTAGACTTACGATTGAAAATTTCCCCGCCATTGTTGCGATTGACGCAGAGGGCAATAACTACTACGAAGTTGGGCAAGCACCGTATAAGAAGATTTAGGCTGCTTTCTTTTCCGCGCCTTTAGGGGCGCGGGGCGATTGTCATCACAAACAAGCTTAAATTCAAAGTGGGCTACAATGTGGTGCAAGGCGAATGGTCTATCGCCTATCCAAACAAATCACTATGGCTACCCACAGAAACACAAGTTAAAATCAAAAGATTTTCTTGCTTTTGATAGACAAGCAGCAGATCGGGCTTGATATGACATTCTCTAAAATCCTTATATTCACCTTTGAGCTTATGGTCTTGATATTTTTCTTCCAAGCGTTCATTGTTGGCTAATTTTTGGACAATATTATCAACTAACATTTGGTTATCTACCGAAAGCTTCTTGTATTGCTTTTTATATCCCTTAAGAATCTTAATTTTATACATTAAGATTCCATTATTTTTTTGTATTCTTCAAAGTCTCGGCAAATCTCATACTCGCCATTTTTTATTTCTTTAATGGCTTGTTTCATCAAGCATTCTTTCTCTCTTTTAGTCTTAACTTTGGCGTTATCAAGCTTTGCCATAGACTTGATAGCCTTTTGCAACTCTTTGCTTGCGTTTTCGATGATTAGCGTCATTGTGTGCTCCTTGTTGTTTGGGGTTCTGGTTTTATGAAACATTTGGAATCTTTTAGTTCTGTTTATCGTATTGACTGCAATAACTCGAAAAGGCTTTTTCTAATTCATCTAATGTTTTGTATCTTTCCTCTATATTTCCACTTGTTCCTTTATCAAAAAAAGGGCATTTTATCCTACCATTATTGGTTTTGCCTATTACGACAAAAAATAAAATACGAGTAAGAGCAAAAATTTCGTGGTGTTTATCGTAATTTTCAAACCCTACCCTTGACAAATCAGAATAATCATTAAAAGAACCTTTAATTTCTGTATTTTCGCTTGTTAATTCGCTATTTGGTGTTTTGACTAATCCAAAATCAGAAATTTTTACCACAAGCAAATCATTATCATATTTTTTTAATAAAATATTGTTTGGGCTTATGTCTCTATGGAGTATATCTTTATCAAATACATATTTAAATGCTTTAATAATTTGCAATCCGATATTTTTTCTAATTTGTATATTTAGATTATTGTTATGTTCATCAATATAGGATTTAAGGGTAAAATCTGCATATTCCATAATATATTCATTCCTTTGAGGATTAAATGAATAAGCTTCTAGCATATAGGGATTATTAAATGACTGCATTGTGTCAAATTCTCTTTTAAACCTTTCTAGCTCTTTTGTGTCTAAGTTCTTTTTTGCTCTTTTTAATGTAAAATATTTATTATAAAATTTATCTTTATATTTAAAAACTTGAGCATAAGAACCCTCACCAATTAGTTTCAAATTAGCCGATATTGTGGGATTAGTTGAAATTTCTATATTATTTTTAGGATTAAAAATAGAGATTTCATAATAAAGCATTATTTTTTGCATACCTATGGGAATTTCACTACCGCCACTACTTTCTAAAAACTTTAAACAATTGTCAAATAGCTGTTGATAATAAGATTCTATCTCAAATGAAAGATTTGTTTCTTTCAATTGTTTTTCAAGCCTTTTTGAAATATTTATGGCTTGCAATAATTGTCTGCTACTCTGTGCCCAATAATGTCTATTGCTTGTTTCTGTTGCTGGAAGTCGTTCATTCATAGCCCTAAAGCAAGGAATAATTTGTGAATGAAGTGTTGAAAAAATAGTTTGCAATGCTTCATTGTTTATATTTTTATATAATTCTTTATATTCATTACTCAAAACATTCTCTAAATCTTTTTTGGCAGCAGTTATAGCATTTAAAATAATCTTTTCCATTATTTATCCTCTATGATATTTATTTCGTTTTCGTTTAGATTATATAATTTATACACTAATTTATCAATTTCGGATTCTAAGGCACTTGTATCAAATGTGGAATCTTTGGCTTTGAGATTTAGAATCTCATCGACTAAGGTGATAATTCTATCAACGATTTTTTGGTTTGATTTGGTGATTTTTGGGATAGGAATATTGAGTAAAGGCTCTTTTTCTATTTTATACAAATTACCTTGTATTTTACCTTTATATTTTAGCCAGAACGCTATCAATTTAGAATTAAATAAGCCTGTTAAAAACTTCATATCAAATCGGCTCGTTTGTATAAAAAATAATGCTCTTGAACCATAAAAATTTTCTTTTGTATATACGAAAGTTGGAATCTCGCAACGCACTTGAGAAATTATTTTTTCGTTTCCCTCAATAAAAAATCTCTCTTCTCGTTCTCTATGCAAAAAGAAATAAGGTTTATGGGGGGTTTTATATTGTATTTTAGCTTTTTGTAATATTTCTTTGTATGGCTCAAAATGTTGTTTTAGATTTGGCAAGCCATCTAAGTTGTCTTGCTGATAGTTTTTTGCAGACATATATATTAAAAATTTATCTGTTTTTTCGATGTAATATTTTTGTTGCAAGCCTGTATAATATGTTTTTATAAATCTCATTTCCTCTTTTGAAAAATCGCTTATATTGTTCAAAATAAATGCTTTATCAATTGCGGGGACTATTCCCTGCGCCACTTCATCTTCTTTTAAAAATATCTTCCCATTTTCCAAAATTTTATTTAGTACTTCCGCCTGTTTAGAATCCGAAAAAGTTAGAGGCTTATCAAGCATTTGAAGCGGAGTTATTGTAGGTGTGAGATAGATATTATCCTCAAATGTTTCTCTAGCCAAAATTGTGTCCCTATGTTTATCTGTGGGTTTTTTAGAATCTATCCTTGCATAGTGGATTTGATAATTTTGAGGGGTAGAATCTAATTTTTGAAATTCCATAATCATTGTTTGGATACTTGCAGAATCGAAGCACATATACGAGCCAAAATCTACAAGATTTAAGATTTGGGATTCTTTTAAAATCACATTTCTAAGATTTTTCGCCCCTGTATTTGTTGTCCAATTTTGTGTAGCAATAAAAGTTACAATGCCTTGATTTTTAACGATGTCAAATCCTAATCCTACAAAATGATACCAAATATCCATTTTGTCTTGATAGGTTCTTAAGCGTTTCGTGCCATCAAAAAGCCTTTTATTGTCGACTTCCTTGATATACGGAGGATTGCCTATCACTAAATCAAAGCCTAGAAATTTACCACTCTCATCTTTATATAAATCTTTAAAATCGCCTTTTTGTTTTTGTTTGTTGTTATGCGTAATTTGTTCTTTGGTTAATCCTGCGTTAAGAAGTTTTGAAAATTCTATGCGCCATTCAAAGTTTTTTGAAAGATTAAAAATTTTATCGTGTTCGTTTTTAAGTGTTTGGAGTGCTTTTTGTGCCTTATTTTGCATTTCGTCATCAAGATTTGGTGCAAATAAACCCGAAATACTAATATGATTTTTGATGAATTTATAATGCTCTTCCAAGCTATCTTTGGCATAATCGCCATAGCTTTTAGAATATTTCTCACATTCTTTTGCAAGTTTTTCTAATTGTTCTTTAAATTTAGTCTCAAAATGTTGATTTAATAAATCTTGCTTAACCCTATTTATATCCTTTATCATCTTGTCTTTATCTTGATAAAATCCATTGAAATAATCTACTTCTAATTTTTGGTATCTTTTAATTTGTTCTGTTGTGTTTAAAAGCAATTTGTCATCTATTCCCATATAAGAGATTAAACTATTCCCGCACTTAATATTTATATCAATATTTGGCAAAGTTTGGAGCTTATGGATTTTAGAATCTTTATCTTTAGAAAAGTTAAGATAATAGGCATTTTTAAGCAATTCAATCCAAAGACGTAGTCTTGCGATATTGCACGAATTGGGATTAATATCCACACCAAAGAGATTGTTTTCAATGATAGATTTTTTAAGCGTAAAAAGTGCGATTTGGATTGTGTGGTTAGAATCTTGTAGCCTTTTGTAAGCAAACTTTTCGCCCTCTTTGGTAGTAAGGTGGATTTCATCGTCTTTAATTTGCAAATCTTTATACCCAAATCCCAAAAGCCCTAATTTGTGATAAATTGCAATCATTTCATTAAGTGCAGAGACAAGAAAATGTCCGCTACCCACGCTTGGGTCGCAGATTCTAATACTTTCTAAAAGCTTTTTAAATTTTGATTCTTTGTCAAAATTCCTATCAATCTGCTTACGCAGGGATTCTAAATCTTTTGCACTCCAACTAAAAGCTGTATTGAATCTATCTAGAACAATTTTTTGCAAACTTTCCTTACACATATAGGAGGTAATGAAGTTTGGGGTATAGAAACTGCCCTCTTGATAGCCATTGAGCTTTTCAAACATCGCACCAAGCACACTTGAATTAATCAGTTTGTGGCTTAGGTTAGAATCTTGACTTTTGCCAAAGTCAAAGCATTCTAAGAAATCAAAGAGATAGGTAAGAAAGCGGACAGATTTCCCCTTTTTATATTCTGTTTGTGTAGTGGCAAAGGGCAGAATTTCTAAAGTATCATCTAGTGCGTTTAAGTCGCAAATTTCTTTTTCATCTCGGATAAAAAGCGAGGAGTTGAGGTAAGGCAGGAAGTTAAAGCCCTTATCTTGCTTTCGCTCCGCATAATCCCTTGCCAACACTTCAAAAAAGAGATGAGCCAAAATGCTAAAACTCGTGATTTTTGTAGAGGTTAAGAATTGCAAGTTTTTATCAAAATCATTAAAATGCAACAAGTTTGCTTCAATGAGTTTCAAAAATAAAATACGATTGAGCCACACGATAATATGGCTCATCGTGGTTTCAAAATCACTCGGCTTATTGTTGTTTTTTAGCTTGTCGGCGATATGCTTTGCAAAGCTATTTTTCTGTGTCTCGTCTATTTGAATAAGAATCTTGCCCTTAGTCTCTATTTCTTTTAAGCCCAAAATATGCAAAAGCTCATAGTAGAATTTGGGATTAAGTGCGTTAGAATCTCTGTGAAATTCATCGTGCAGAAATTCTTTGTTTAAAATCGCATAAGATTGCTTGAAATGTTTGTCATTACGCAAGTCAAAATGTGTGCCTTGCAGTGAAGTATTAAACAAATCTCCCTCTAAATTGCCTTGAAACTCTTTGCTTAGAATCTTTGCGAGTTCTGCATAGAAATCCTTTTGATTCTCAAGCAAATCTTTTTTATTTAAAGATTTATAAGCGTCTTGAATCTTCTTATTTTTGTAAAAATATCTTTCAAACTCTTTTGCTCTAAAAAGATAGAATTGATAAAAATCTGTGATGAGGATATATTTTAGTCGCGTGTTGTTTTCTCGTTCGCGCAAATAGTAGAGGATACACTCGTGCAATGCCTTGCAGTTAGGATTCTCTGCACTAAACATTTCAGTTTTATTCTTTTGTGTTTTGGCTTCAATGAGGATTTCAACCTGCGAATCTTTAAGCAAAGCTAAGTCAATTTCGCTATTGCCTTTTTGTTTGAAAGCCGCTTGAGTGTGGAATCCTAACCCTTGCAAAAAGGGTGCAAGAACATTTGCAACAATGGCTTTTTCATTTTGCCCTTTGTGTTTTTCAAGGGATTCCAAATATTGCGCAACTTTTTCTTTAAACTCCTCTAACTCCGAAATTTTGGATTCTGCATAGTCTTTGTTACAAGAAGCAAAAAATTCTTTTGGGGTGAGAGGTTGGAATTGTAGAGGCATTGGATTCCTTTGTTTTGGGGTTTGCATTGCGCTTGGAGAGGATAGATTTGCGCGATTTTATGCCTTATTTTTGTTGTGGGCGCATTTCATCAATCCAACTTAGCAAGGACAAATCAAAATCTTTGTTGCTCCTTAGTCGGAAAAAGTCCCCGTCTTTGATGACTTCAAAGAAATGCGCAGGTGCTTCTTGGCTAAGAATCGTTTTGAGCGTTTCTTCGCGATTGCCCATATAGGCTTTGAATTTTATCATCGTTTCTGCCGCAGGGGGATTGCCACGAATCATCATTTTGGCACTCAATGCACCTTCATCAATGCCCTTGAGGCGCACTTCATTAGTGTAATAAAGATTGACAATCTCATTATATTCTACCAAATGTTCTTTGTAGCGCTCTAGCGCTTTTTCGTATTGATCTACAATACTTTGGAGGTTTTTGGGTAATTTTTCCTCTGGCTTTTCTTCTTGGTCGTGCTGGATTTTATGCACTTTGCCTTGAGAGGCTAGCAAGTAGGCATAGATTTCGTCCATTTGCTTTCTTAGGTGTCTTAAGCGGATTTTAATTTGGTCAGAGAGCATTACATAATCCAAGCGGTCGCGGCGCATAAAGGAGAATTTAGCAGGATTAAGTTCAAAGGTATTGTGTTCGCCCAAGATATTATCTACCACGAGGCTATAACGAGGATAAATTTCATTATAAGAGCGCACCTCTTTGATATAAATATAATCCGCTATAATCGTGCCTCCAAGCGTGCTATTAATGTAGGCGACTTTGGCTTCCACGCTTCCTTTTTCTAGCACATCAATCACGACGGTGTGCGCCTTGATTGCGCCGCGATGAGAGCCGATGAAGGCGGTGTCGGTTTGGATTTTGGATTTGCTATGTGTTTGCCCCTCAATGTTGAGTGCAGCTGGCTGTGCAGCAGGGGCACTTGGGGTATTAGATATATTTTCTGTTGTTTCGTCTTGTTTTTTGGGGGCAGATTGTCTAGTGTTTAATTCATCACTGATGATAAAACAAAGCGGTTTAATTTCCTTAAAGAATCCGTCTTTGCCTGCTTGAAATTTGATTCTATCTACATCTTCTCGTGCGCGGATACTCGCATCTACACTTACTGCATTGGATTTAATAGGCTTGATTGCGAGCATTTCTCCTTTGAGATTCCGTCCCACGCGTCCCGCAATGGGTTTAATGTATTCAAAAAGCTCATCGCCTTTATGCACGGCTTGCATACAGATTTTTGGCGCGAAAGCTTCGGTAGGTTTTTGCGCTTCTGCACCAAGAATCTCGGTTTGTAGCTTTTGGTGAATTTTGAGTTCCCCATCTTTCCCTTCTACGCTTGCGACGCCCGTGCCAATAGTTAGAATGGTTTTGGGAGAAATTTTACCCCTAATAAGTTCATTGATAAAAGCGTCAATTTGCGAGGTGAGCTTGCCATATTCGCGGATTCCGATGAGATAATCTTGCAATATCATCGTTTTGTAAAGTTCTTGATAGATTTCAGATTTTAGCTCTTCGTGATGTTTGATTTGATTGTTACAAAGCAAAACTGCGTGCAAAGCGGTGTTTTCGTTGGGAACAAGTTTGATTCCAAAGGTGCGCGCAGGTTTTTCGCTTTTTTTGCAAATCTCAATCTTATAAAGCTGCTTAATGTCAATATTGGCGGTAAAATTAGAATTTTTATTAAAAAGGCTAATATCATTAACGGGCTTGTATTTGTTCTCGCCCTTTTTGCTATAAAAGGTGCGGAAATCTAGTAAATAAAAGTCAATGTCTTCGCCAAAGCTTTTACGTTCTTGCAATAAAAGATTTCGCAAATTTTTAACATCATTGAAAACTTTATGTCCTTTTGATGTAAATGCCATTGTGTTTTTATTTCCTAGAATTGTTTAAAATATTTTTTCGCAAGTGCTTCAAAATTGTCCTCATCATCTAAATTGGAATCACGATAAACAAGCGGTTGTTTGCAAACTTTGCACCGCACAAATGTGCCTTCTTCTTGCATAATTTTGTGCAAGGCGTCGCAGACTTTAAACTCTTTTAAGAGGCAGAGGCAAATGTATTTGTGCCACGGCTGGTGGGCTATGTCTTCTGTTTCGGCTAGAATTTTTGTTTTTTGCTCTAAACTATAAGGAATTTCTTTGACATCGTGGAGCCTGTTGCGGTAGGATTCTATTTGTTTGTCTTCGGTTAGAATATGCGCAATGAGCCAATTATGCAAACATTCATAAAATTCCCTAGCGGTATGTTCTATATCTTCTAAATCCATTAGCAGCATAGAAAGGTTGGAAACTAGCTCACGATGACGCGTTTTGTGCTGGTTCAAAAAAGGATAGCCAATGTGCTGCATATATTTTTCTTCGTCGTTGAAATGCTCTTTGGCGCTTTCAATGACGGCATTCATTCGTGATTCTAACTCTTGAGCTTTGTTGGGAGAAGCGCTTTTGACGAATTTTTTGGTTTCTATAAGTAATTGCATAAAAGCTTTATGTTGTTCGTCTAAATGTTGATTTTTAATGCTAAATTCTTCACTCCACGCTAGCACCGCTATCCCTTTTTGATTCCTTAATGTAAAGTATTTTAAAATTATAATATTTTGCACTTTAAATTTGCTTTTATAATATAAAGTTTATTTAATTATTCAAGATTCTGTGTGCAAGGACGAATCCCCTGACTTGTTATTGTTGGGTTGGCGTTGCAATCCACACTCTTGCAAAAAGAACTGCTCACAATGGAATTTCAAGGAATTTTATGGGGACATAGACTCTATAGAATCCTTATAAAATCGTGCAAATTCTCCCTCTAAAATCGCTTCTCTTGCCTCACGTACCAAATCCAAATAAAATGCAAGATTATGAATGCTTGCAAGGCGAAAGTAGCTGATTTCGCCTGCGCGGAACAAATGATGTAAATAAGCACGGGAATGGTTTTGGCAAGTGTAGCAGGAGCATTTGGAATCTAAGGGCTGTGTGTCAAGTTTAAAGCGCGGAGATTTAATGGCAAGTTTGCCAAAATGCGTAAAAATCGTGCCGTTTCTTGCATTTCTTGTAGGCATTACGCAATCAAACATATCAACACCTCTCGCGATTCCTTCTATTATATCACGAGGCGTGCCAACACCCATTAAATAACGGGGTTTATCTTTTGGCAAAAGTGGTGTGGTAAAATCAAGCGTTGCATACATTTCTTCGTTTGGTTCGCCCACTGCTAGCCCACCAATGGCATAGCCGTCAAAATCTCCCAAACTCGTTAAATTCTTTGCGCTTGATTCTCTAAATTCTTTATCTGTGCCACCTTGCACGATTGCAAAGATGTTATTCGTTAGGATTTTGCCTGAATTAGCAGCACTTTGTTTTTTATAATTGTGGTAATCAATAGCACTTTTAGCCCATTTAGTCGTGCGGGCAATGGAATCTCTAATGCGCTCTTTGCTGGCAGGCAATCCGACTAAATCGTCTAAAATCATCATAATATCACTATTTAAATTGTATTGAATGTCTAAAACCTTTTGCGGAGAGAAAAAATGGCTAGAGCCGTCAATATGGCTTTTAAATACGATTCCGTCCTCATACAATTTCACATTAGAATTAAGGCTAAACGCTTGGAATCCGCCACTATCAGTTAGGAAGTTGCGAGGAAATTTGCTAAATGCGTGCAGCCCACCAAGTTCCCTAATCACCTCATCGTTAGGGCGCAAATAAAGATGATAAGTGTTGGCTAAAATTATTGGGGCATTGAGAGCTAAAAGGTCGCTGAAATCCAATGCCTTGACGCTCGCTTGTGTTCCAACAGGCATAAAAATCGGTGTGGGCACTTCGCCATGCGCAAGTTTTAGCACGCCTGCGCGCGCATTTTCGTCCGTCCTTTGCAAATTAAATTCCATTTTCAACCTTTTTTTGCTACATTTTCGCGAATTTTTATCATCACAAAGGGGAGTTATGCGAAAAGTGCTTTTGATTTTAGATGGAATTGTAGCAAAAGAATTCCTAAGCATATTGATGGCAAAGCATTTGGATAAAAATACTTATATTTTTGTTTCGCTTGATAAGAATCTTTTGCCCCAAAACCTCCCACAAGACCACGAATGCTTTTCGTTTGACCCAAGCTCGCCTAATAAGTTGCGCGAGATTTTAACTGCTCAAATTACAGATTGCTATATTATCACAGACAAAGCAGAAGAGCGTGAAATTATCTACCATACTTTGCGCTCTTATAGCAAAACTTTGCAAATTAGCATTTTAGGAGAGATTCCTTTGCAGGGTAATGACAAGCAGCTTTTGATGATTAGTGAAGCACTTGTGCTTAGCGGCAAGCTCTTTGAGAAGTTTCCTAATGTGCCACGTACAGCAAAATACATTGGTTTGGGACAAGGCGAGATTATGCAAATTAGCGTGCCTTTTGGAAGCCCTTATGCGTATCGTAGCGTGGGAGTGATTAAGCAAAAGAAATGGAAAATTGTTGCAATTTATCGCAGTGAAGAGTTGATTTTGCCCAAATATTCTACCACGATTCTGCCTAATGATTCTTTATTGCTCATCGGCGAACCCAATACCTTGCGAGAAATTTATCATCGGATTAAAGAGGAGTTTGGGCAGTTTCCAACACCTTTTGGGCGTGATGTGGTAATGTATTTTGATTTGTCGCATTCCAAAAACCTTGAAGAATGTATCCATCAGACATTATGGCTTTTTTCGCATTTTAAAAATAAACGTCTGCATTTATGCTTTTTCAATCCCACGAGCATAGAGGAGATTGTGTGCCTAAGAAATGATACGCGTTTAAATGGGGAACATATCTCGTGGAGTGTGGAATTTTATGAAAATTCGTTAAAAGAAATTTTGAATCGCGATAAAACAAACAAAAACATTGGTTTGATTTTGTTAGAGGGATATTTGTTTGAAAAATATAAAGGCTATTTGCTAGATTTGGGGATTCCGCTTTTGAAGTTTGGTATGCAATCTTTAGAAAAACTAACCCACAGTGTGGTTGTGTTGCCTGAAAAATTAGAAGAAGCAGAGAAAATCTCCTCTGTTGTTTTTGATTTATCAACTCAAATTGGGCTTAAGATTTTGCTTTATGACTTCAATCCCAATGAGGAAGACCACGATCAAGCTTTGGATTATTATAAACACATTGCCAAGGTGTTTGACAAAAAAATTATCATTGAGCAATCTAACGCTCAAAATCCTATTCTGTGGCTTAATCGTCAAAAACATATCTTACAGATTCTACCTTTACGCAAAGAAAATGTAAAAAAATTTTGGTTCTTTTCGTTATGTGATGTAGAAAATTTAAGCACGCATTTAACAAACCTCCCACAACTTTTTATTCCGCTTTCTGTATAGGATTTTGTTGTAAATACGATTCGCACTTACGAAGAGCAAAGCAATGAAGCAATCTAAATAAGAATCTTGCAACTGCGATAATGCGCGCCACAATGGGCGCGTTGGCTATTTAATTTTGGCTAAAATCGCATTGAAAGTCGCACTTGGACGCATAATTGCATCGCATTTATCGTCGTCTAGCTTGTAATATCCACCTAAATCTACTTTTGCACCTTGTGCGCTTAAATATTCTTGATGAATTCTCTCTTCATTCTCGCTTAATTCCTCTGCGATTCCTTTAAAAAAGTTCTGCAAAGCAGAATCGCTACTATCTCGCGCAAGAGATTGAGCAAAATAAAGTGCAAGATAGAAATGGCTTGTGCGATTGTCGTCTTCTCCTACTCTACGTGAAGGGGCTTTGTTGTTGTCTAGCCATTCGCCAATCGCATTATCAAGGTTGTTTGCTAGAATCTGTGCTTGCTTGTTGCCCGTTTTTTGAGCGTAAAATTCTAGGCTTGCCTGTAATGCTAAAAATTCACCCAAACTATCCCAGCGCAAGTGGTTTTCCTCTACAAGTTGTTCTACTTGTTTTGGTGCGCTTCCACCTGCACCTGTTTCGAACATAGAACCGCCATTTAGCATTGGCACGACAGAAAGCATTTTTGCACTTGTTCCAAGCTCTAAAATTGGAAATAAATCGGTGAGATAATCTCGCAGAACATTTCCGCTAATGGAGATTGCATCTTTGCCTGCACGAATGAGTTTGAGCGATTCTAAACACGCTTCTTTTGGAGGTAGAATCGCAATGTCTTTGCCTTTTTCTTTTAAGCGCGCCTCTACTAAATCTATCATAATTTTATTGCTTGGGCGTTTGGAATCTAGCCAGAAAATTGCCTTGTTACCTGTTAAATCTGCGCGCTCAATCCCTAAATCAATCCAATTTTGCACCGCTTCAAATTTTGCTTGATTTGCGCGATAAATATCACCTTTTTCTACTTTGTGTTCTAGCAGAGTTGTGCCTTTTTCATCTACGATTCTAAAGATTCCATCTTCTTTGGCAATGAAGGTTTTATCGTGAGAACCATATTCTTGTGCTTTTTTTGCCATTAAACCGACATTGGAGACACTACCTAGTTGGCTAGGATTGAGTGTGCCATTAGCGCGTAAATCTTCAACAACGGCTTCGTAAATTGTTGCATAAGTTTTATCAGGAATTAGCGCATTGGTGTCGCGTTCTTTTCCTTCTTTATCCCAAAGTCTTGCACCATTTTTAAGCATTGCAGGCATTGAAGCATCTACAATCACATCACTTGGAATGTGTAAATTTGTGATACCTTTGTCGGAATTTACCATAGAAAGTGGTGCGCTTTTGCTTAGGATTTCATTGTATTTTGCGAGAATCTCTTGTCTTTTAGGGCTATTTTCTGCTTTGTTTAAAAGCTCACTAACGCCATTGTTGGGATTCACGCCAAGTTGTGTTAGTTCCTCTCCAAAAGAATCAAAAAGTTCTTTAAAATACACTTGCACTGCGTGTCCAAAAATCACGGGGTCGCTGACTTTCATCATTGTCGCTTTGAGGTGAAGAGAAAGCAAAATGTTTTCATTTTTGCACATTTCAATTTGTTTGGCATAAAATTCATCTAACGCCTTCGCACTCATAAAAGTTGCGTCCAAAATCTCATTTTTGTCTAACTTCAGATTGTCTTTTAGGATTTCTATGCCTGCTTTGCCGATAAATTCAATTTTAGCTTTAGTGGCTTCTGGAACTAAAATGGCTTTTTCATTGTCAAAGAAATCTCCCTTTGGCATATAAGAAACGCGTGTTTTAGAATTCTTGTGAAACTCTACGACACGATAGGGATTTTTTTGGGCATATTCTTTGACTGCTTTTGTGCAGCGGCGGTCGGAGTTGCCTTGTCTAAGCACCGGATTTACCGCAGAACCTAAAACCTTTTGGTATTTTTCTTTGATGGCTTTTTGCGCTTCGTTTTGAGGTTCATCAGGAAAATTTGGCACATCGTAACCTTTGGCTTGTAGCTCTTTGATTGTCGCTTTTAGTTGTGGAATAGAAGCGGAAATGTTGGGTGTCTTGATGAGGTTTGCGTCGGGTTGATTAACAAGTTCGCCCAAAATTGTAAGTGCATCTTTGACTCTTTGCGATTCCTTTAGGTTTTCTGGAAATTGCGCTAAAACGCGCGCAGAGAGAGAAATATCTGAAGTCTCTACAACAATGCCGACTTTTCCTAAAAATGCTTGAACAATAGGCAAAAAGGAGTAAGTCGCGAGGGCTGGGGATTCGTCTGTTAGGGTATAGGTGATTTTCATAAAGATTCCTTTAATGTAGAATTTGTCGTTTGAGTATAACAAAGAATTGCGCAAATTTTGCTAATTTTAGTCAAGATTCTTTTTACTTTCTTGATAAAATGTGAATTGTGTTGCACTTTGTAAAGTTTGTGGTAATAATTTCGTATTTACACACTTTGTTGAAATATCAAGAAAGTTATAAATTTAAAACGCAAATTTAAAGAGTTTAAAGTATAATAATAAATTATGATTTAGATTTGACAATTTTGTCAATTAAGGAGCACAGAATGTTTCCTGTAAAAAGCAGTTTAAAATTAGTCGGTAGCGTTCTTGGAGTCGCAACAGATAAGGATTCCATTATTTGTATGGATAATTTTTATAATATCTCTACTTTTTCCAAAGAAAATAAAGTAATTGATAAAGTATTGCAACTTTCCAAAGAAGTTGAACCTTTACATCATTTTAGTAAAGCAGTTGCTATTTCCTATACGACTTCCAAAATTGCTATGGGTTTTGTCAAGGCAACCAAAGGTGTAGTGGTTACTACTACACCAGAGATTGCGCCTATTGCACAGCTTACTTGGCAAAAACTTGCAATCTCTAAAGCTGCTTTTTCTCACGAAGATGATTATTTGGCAACAGGAGGTGAAGATGGGCGCGTGTTGCTGTATTCTGCCGACAATTATCAATTGGTTTTAAGTATGCCTCCTTTGCCTGATTACATTTCTTCTATTGCGTTTAGTCAAGACGAACGGCTAGTTTTTGCGGGTTGTTTTGGCAAAAGTGCAATGATTTTTGATGTGGTAAAAAATGATTTGGTTGCCACGATTAAGACGGAATCACTGATTGAAGACGCATTTTTTTATGCAGACAATACAAGATTGTTTTGCGTAACTAAAGAGGGGCAAACTTTGATTTATGATGTGTTGGAGCAAAAGTTTATCAAAGAAAATCTCTTAAAAGGAGCGTGGCTTACACGATGTCGCCCAATTGCAGGCGAGGAATTTGCTCTTGTGGGGGCAAAGGACAAACAATTGCGCATCATTGATTTAAGCGATAATACTTTAAGTGATTCTATTGCTCTTGAACATAGTGGAATCACAACAATGAGAGTGGAGGATAACTTGCTTTATCTTGGATTTTCTGATGGAACAATAGATATTGCAGACCTCAACGAAGCCAAAGAAGAAATGCTAGAATTACTCAATAATAATGACCTTAAAGGTGCATTGGGCTTGATTCAGTCTAAAAATATCTTTTTGCAAACCTTAAAAGAGTATCGCACAAAACTAGAAACTCTTTGGAAAGAAATGCTTGCAAAAGCTATTGATTTGCTTGCAAAAGACCAACTACAAGAAGCAACTGCGGTTGTAGAGCCATTTATGCTAGACCAACGCAAGAGAGAAGAGTTTGATTATTATTGGCAGCAAAAAGAAGCGGTGGCTAAATTTATGGACGCAATTGAGGCAAAAAACTATATGGAAGCTTATAAGTTAGTTGAACAAAATGCGTATCTAAAAGAAACAGTGGCTTATGCTAAGCTAGAAGAAACTTGGGAAAAATCTTTTGAAGTCTCTAAGAGATTGCTTTTCCAAGATCCTCAAGGCAATTTAGTCAAAGCGCAAGACTTGTTGCGTCCCTTTGTAACGGTTAAATCTAAAAAAGATGTGGCAATGACATTGCTTAGAAATAGCGATAAATTCGTGCAAGCCGATAAAGAATATAAGGCAAAAAATTTTGTAGAATATTTTAAACTATGCGATAGATTGCCTTTTTTGAAAGAAACTTTGATTTATAGAAGTGCAATGCTCATTGGAGACCAGATTGCACAACGTGTAAATGCTTGCGAGAATCAAAACGATTACACAAAAGCATTAGAGATTTGCAAACTGCTTGCTTCTATGTCACCCTTTAAAACGCTTGCAGACGAAAAGGCTAAGACGATTCAGATTAAACTAGATTTTGCACAAGCCTGCAAAGAGCGTAAATTAGCTGACGCATTTAAAATGGCGGAAACTTACTTTGAATTACGTTCTATGCCAGAATACAAAAAGCTTTATGATGACTTTAAAAGATATGAGAAGATTGCCTTTGGGTTTGCTGCAACAGGTAATGGAAAGGCAACTTTGGATAATTTAAAAGATTATCTTTATATTGAATATTGGCGCGATAAAATCGCTGCAATTTTAAAGATTGCTTATCTCTCCGAGTTTATGCTTAATGCGCCCGGCAAAGAGGGCGCACAACCAGACATTTGCTGGAAAGAGACTTTTCAATATTATATTGAAAGATATGGCAAAGATGAGGAGATTAAAAAGTTAGCAAATGAAATCGGATTGCAAGATGTGTTAGATAGCATTCCTTTTGATGGAAATCCCAAAGGCTATTTGACAACAATTGTAGCAGATTCCTTGTTGTGTATTGATAATCAACCTTTGCACCAACACGAAGAAAATGACAAAGAAGAACAATAGCCAAAAATGGAATCTCACACTTTAAAATCGCGCTACAAAACAAAACAAATTGCAGTAGGTGATGTCCTAGTGGGTGGAGATGCACCTATTTCTGTGCAGAGTATGACTTATAGTAAAACAGCCGATTTGCAAGCAACAAAGAAGCAAATTGATTGTTTGCAGCTTGCAGGGTGTGATATTGTGCGTGTGGCAGTGAGCGATGAAGAGGACGCAAAGGCATTAAAAGCACTTAAAAGTATGATTTCTATTCCTTTGGTTGCAGACATTCATTTTCGCTATAAATTCGCCCTTGTTGCGGCAGAATCGGTAGATTGTGTGCGCATTAATCCGGGAAATATTGGCTCAAAAGATAAAATCAAAGCAGTCGTCAATGCGTGTCAAGAGCATAGAATCCCGATTCGGATTGGTGTGAATGCGGGCAGTTTGGAAAAGCCCTTTGAAGTCAAATATGGCGCGACACCCAAAGGAATGGTAGAATCTGCATTATACAATATTAAGCTTTTGGAGGATTTTGGCTTTACAAATCTCAAAATTTCCCTTAAGGCAAGTGATGTAGAGCGCACAATGAGTGCATACCGTATGTTGCGTCCCTTGGTAGAATACCCTTTCCATTTGGGCGTTACAGAAGCAGGGGATTTGGAGTCTTCTATGATTAAAAGCTCCATAGCACTTGGTGGATTGCTTATGGAGGGGATTGGCGATACGATGCGCGTATCCATTACAGGCGAGCTAGAAAAAGAGATTGAAGTTGCGCGCGGAATTCTGCGTTATTGTGGGAGACAAAAAGAGGGAATTACTTATATTTCGTGTCCTACTTGTGGGCGTTTGCAGGCAGATTTAGTGCCGATTTTGAAAGAGTTAAAAGAGCGAATGCCCAAGATTAAAACGCCTATGCAAATTTCTGTTATGGGTTGTGCGGTCAATGCCTTAGGAGAGGCTAAACATGCAGATGTGGCGATTGCCTTTGGCAGTGGCGATGGATTGGTGATTAAGCACGGCGAAATTGTGGGCAAATATAAACAAGAAGAATTGATTGATGTTTTTATTAAAGAAGTAGTAGAGACAGAAAAAGAGATTGCTAGAGGTCTTGAACAATAAGATTCCTCGTCAAGCTTCTTTTGCGCATTGGATTTATAACGTTTGTATTTGCATAGGTAATTCCCAAAGAGGCAGGAAAATTGCAAGAGCTAACCACAAAACCAAAGCACCCAAAGCAAGGACCATAAGAGGCTCAATTAAGGCAAGCAAAGTTTCGCTATGTGTGGCGAGTTCTTCTTGATGTAGCTCAAGGAGAACTTCTAGGGATTCTAAAAACCCTTCTTCGTTTTGCGCTCCACAGAGTAATTGAACGCTTAGATTATCTAAAATACCACTTGCACTAAAGGCTTGTGCGATGGGGATTCCTCGCACAATCGCTTCAAAAATTCTTTCGGTTTTTTGCTTAATTTCTGCATTGCTAAGTGCTTTAGATGAAATGTCTAATGCAGTTTGTAAAGGCACTTTGCTCTTGTAAAGCCAAAAGAAACTAAGTAAAAATTGAGAAAGTTGATAATAATGCAATACCGCTCCTAAATAAGGAATCTTAAGCCATAGTTTATCCATAAAACATCTAAACTTTTGAGAGGTTTTGTAGAATCTGTAAGTAAAAAATGCGATTCCACAGAGGCTAAGGAGGCTAAAGTAGCCATAGTCTAGCACGAGTGTGCGCATAAAAAGCAGACTTTTGCTCACAAGCGGTAAAGGCGCGTTGATATTTGCAAACAAAACTTCAAATTGAGGCAAAACAAATAAGGTAATACCTAGAAATACAATTACCATTATGAAGCTAACCAAAAGCGGATAAAGCAAAATTTTGGTCAAAAGCTTGCGATTCTTGTGCGCATTTTTGAGTTCAATGAGAATAAATTCTATGGCTTGTCCTAACATATCGGCTTTTTGTCCGATTTCTAGCATAGAACAAATAAAATCTGAAAATCCTGCTTCTTTAAAGCTAAGCGAAAGGGATTTACCAGAATTAAGCGCAAAGAGTGCTTTGGCAAATTGCGCACTAAGAAAAGGATTTTTAGTATGCGTTTGGAGATTTTCTAAAAGCAAATTTAAAGGCAAATGCGCTTTAAGCCCGAGTTTAAGCTCGTAAAAAGCACTTAAAATTTCTTTTGTTTTAGGGGTTTGAAAGGCAAACAATTTGTCTTTTAGGCTAGATTGTGGCGTGATTTTGAGAACAAAAAGATGTTGTGATTGGAGTTTATTTTCTAATTCACTTTGCGTTTTGACATTGTAGATTTTTGTTTGAATCTTGCCTTTTTGTTTGTATTGGACTCGGAATTTTGGCATTTATTTAACCACACGATAAACTTCACGCATATCCGTGACTCCATTTGCAATTAATTGATGAGCCTTTTGTTCTAATGTGAAATTTGGTGTTTGTTTCTCAAGTCTTTTTAAAAATTCTAGTTTGCTTATCCGATGATGAATGAAATCTTCTAAATCCTTACTAGCAAGCACAATTTCAGCAATTGCGATTCTGCCTAAATATCCCGTGTGATTGCATAATTCGCAGCCTGATGTATCTTGTGGATTTAGCTTGGCGCACTTGCAGAGTTTGCGTAAAAGTCGCTGTGCGAGGATTCCACTAAGGGATTGTGCAATAAAATGCGGCTCTAATCCCATATCTTTTAGGCGCACAATTGTATCCAATGCGTCGTTTGTGTGTAGTGTAGCAAAAACCAAATGTCCTGTAAAAGCGGCTTGAATTGCGATTTGCAGACTTTCTTTGTCGCGCACTTCTCCTAGTATAATCACATCTGGGTCTTGGCGCAGGACATTGCGTAAGACATTTGCAAAGCTGACATTTTGGCTCATTGCCACTTGATTAATATGTGGCAAGCGATATTCCACAGGGTCTTCAAGTGTGATAATTTTGAGATTCCGCTCTTTTAAGATGTTTAGGATTCCATACATTGTGGTACTTTTGCCGCTACCCGTAGGTCCTGTAATGAGCACAAGCCCATAGGGTAAGTTAAAAAGTGATTGGATTTGTGTTAATTCTATCTCTCCAAAGCCTAAAGATTCTAAAGGCAAAAGAGTTTTGTGCTTATCTAAAATTCTAAGCACGATAGATTCTCCCTCAACTAAAGGCAAAGTAGAGACACGAAAGTCAAAGATACGAGGAAATCTATCAGAATGTAATAACTCTAGCTCAAATCGTCCATCTTGCGGGAGTTTGGATTCTGTCAAATTCAAGTGGGATAGCAGCTTAATGCTTGCGCTTAAAGGAGCAAAAAGCCATAACTCAAATGTGAAACATTCTACCAATACGCCATCAATTCGGAATCGTACGCGCATAGAGTCAAAATCGCGTTCAAAATGCACATCACTTGCGTTTTTGGATACTGCAATTTGTAGCATTAGTTGCACTAGGCTTTGAATGCTTGAATCTTTTTCTTTGGATTCTTGATAAATTTCTTGTTGGATTTTCTTAAGTAGTTTTTGGAGCTGTTCTTCTTGCTCTAGCCACGCAAGTGTTTTCTTGAAATCGTCCAAGCCAATTTCGCCAAACTCTAAAATATAATCTTGAAAAAGACTTTGAATGGTGTCTTTGTGAGGATTATTGGAGGGGTTTAGCAAAGCAATTTCTAATGTATTTGGAGGAATCTCTTGTGCAATAATTGCGTTAAAATGTCGCATTTGTTTCACGCTAAGACGCAGTGCGGAATCCCTATGAATTTCTTGAATGCTCCAATGTTTTTGCGAATTTTGAGTAATCAAATTTTTTGCCCTTGTTGCATTTGTTTTAAAAGATTTGTTAAATTTTCGTTATTGTTTTGCCGCAAAAAGTTTTGTAAAATCAAAATGGCTTCCTCTGGATTCCCCTCCAAATAAGTGCTTTTAGCAAAGATTTCCCAACTTTCAGAGTCTTTTGGATTTGCAAGGTTTGCGCGCAGGGCTAAATTTTTGGCACGTGTGTAGTTTTGACTATCCATTGCCGCTCTTGCCTGCATAATTGGGTTTTGCATAGATTTTTGATTTTGCGCAATGGAAACGGAATCTTTTGTCGTGCTAGTAAGCTTGAATTTCGGTTTGTTGGAGGCTTGATAGTTAGGAATCGCATTAGAATAATTTTGCAAAGCAAGCGTAGAATCTCGTGTATAATTTGGTTTTTTAGGCTCTAAATTCAAATATTTTGTGGCAACCCAACCCTCTTGAGTGTGCAAAAATCCATTATATGTTTCAAAATATTCACATATTTTAGAATTTTGTTGTAACTGATGAATAATTTTTGCTTCCAAACTCGGAGCATTGCGGACATTTAATGTGCTAGATTGCACAAAAAAGCATAATTTATTTTGTTTGCTTGGAGTGGTTCTTGAATCTTGTATGGCTTTAAATTCCCCAAAGCTTCCTACTAAGATAAGCATAATTCCTCCCAATGCGCACAATAAAGCAGTTTTTATCATCTTTGCTCCTTATATTTTAGAATTTATTGGATAAATGCTTGACTTTTGCTTGAATATGCAGTAATTTTTAGATAATTAAACTTAAAAATGTTTAAAAAATGGGGATTTGTTGGAATGTTTGCAATGGAATCACACACAAAAGCTTTTGCCTTGCTAGAGTTTTTAATTTTTATTTTGGTGTTAGGCATATTGGTGTCTGCAATGTTGGGGAGTTTGGCTGTTATTGGGTTAGAAAATTTTAGAATTGTGCAAGATGTGGATATTTATAATGTTCCAATTTGTAACAAGATAGTGGAGCATTGCGTTTTTCGTTCTTCTCTTTTGGATTCCACTCTTGTTTATGAGATGAATGCCACGATTCCTTAAAGGAGAACAATGCGACATGCATGGACTTTAATTGAGATGCTTTTTGCTTTAATTTTGTTAGGAATTTTAGGCGTTTTAGGTGGTTCAACCCTGCTTAGAATTTATCAGAATTATCATCATCAAAACGATAGCTTTATTCAAGAAATTCAAGTGCAAAATGCTTTATTGCAGATTAAACGCTTGCTTGAAAATTCTTATTTAGAAAGCCTTATGCTAAGTAGTGGCGAGGAGATTGGCTCAAACCCCTTGAGTCTTAAAGGTAAGAGTTTAATCTTTTATGAAAAAACGCAAGAATATGTGGTAATTGGAGATTATTCTCTACCTTGTCTGCACGGCTTTTTTGTGCCAGAGAGTGCCAAAATAAATAATGTTTTAACGCTAGAATTTTTGAGTATAGATTTGGGTTCTAATGGAGTCTTAAATAAAAAATGCTCTGTTTATCAAAAAGTAAATTTACCGCAAAAAGCACTTTTTGTTACTTCAGATTTCATTGCACCAAGAGATTTTTATAATTCTAAATTTCAAGGAAAGATTTTAGAGCTTAATGCCAATCAAATCACATTAGAGATTCCACATTTGTTTAAGACTTTTATGCAAGCAAAAGCTGCAATACCGATAATCCCTAAAATGTATTTTCTGTATTCTATTTCTTCCTTGTCCTTTGGGGATTCTATTTTTTTGGAATCCAAAAGCCAATTACAAGGCGTTGTGCGCAATACGCAAGAGATTATCCAAGAGATTGCGGATTTTAAGATTGCTAAAACCGCTTTGGGAATTGCGCTTGAGATTTGTGTTAATGATGCAAGAGGAAATCCACATTGCGCGAATACTCTTGTTGTTGAGGTTGAGTAATGCGTTGCTATAAACATTCAAGAGGAGTAGTTTTGTTGCCTTTGGCTTTACTTGTTTTTTTGGGGGCATTTGTCTTGATTTTAGGATTTAAAAATGAATCTTTTAAGAATGATTTAAAATCAATGAATCAGCAGATTTTATGGCTAGACTTGTACCTATTAAGCTTTAAAGAGCAGCTAAAAGTAGAACTTCAATCCACAAATCCACCCATTCAAGATTTTATGGTTTTTTCTAGGGTGATTGCGGAGGATTTTAATTATAAAGCAGTGGTAAAGAGGTTGGAGGGAGATAAAAAGAACCTGGAAGCATTTTATTTCGTGGATATTTTTGGGATTTATCGGGATAGCAGCAAAGAGTTTTTGCAAGAATTTTCTGTGAGGCGAACTTGGATTTTGAGGTTGCAAATTTGAATTATTTGGTTTGCAATAGCAAACATCATCGTATGACAAATTCGCTTCATTTTATCTTGCTTTTATGGTAATATTTAATTGCAAAATTATTTAAACTAAAAGGTTTTGGGAATTATGGAGATTCAATGTTTTCTCTAATTGGTTATTTTTTATTAGCAATCGTGATTTCTTTTTGTTGTTCCGTGCTAGAAGCAGCTTTGCTCTCTGTTACGCCACCTTTTATGGAAAGTTATGCAAAAACACACCCTAAAAGTGGCAAAATTTTAAAATATCTTAAGGCAAATATTGACAATGCTGTGGGGGCGATTTTGGTTGTCAATACTTTTGCTAACACCGTAGGCGCAGCAGGGGTTGGTGCGCAGGCAGTGGAGATTTTTGGGCAAGATTGGCAGGGATTTGTTGCTTTGTTTATGACATTGTGTATTTTATATCTTTCTGAAATTCTACCAAAAACGATTGGCGCAACTTATTGGAAAATGATTGTTTCCCCGATGTCTTATTGTATTTTTGCGCTTTATTGCATAACCTTTCCTTTTGTTTATATTTCACGTATTATTACGCATCTGTTCAAAAGAAAAGATGCAAACCAAATGAGTCGTGATGAGATTTTGGCGATTATGGATTTAGGGGAAAAAAGTGGCTCTATTAATGAATTAGAGGGAGATATTTTAGAACATTTGATTTTGCAAAAAACCCTGAAAGTCAAAAATATTATGATGCCAAAAGAGAAAATCTTTGCCTTACAAGAGGAAATGAGCATAGAGGAATCTTTGAATATTCCTAATGTTCATCGGTATTCTAGGATTCCTTTGTATGCTGATACGATAGACCAAATTCATTCTATCGTTTTTAAAAAGAGTATTTTACACGCTAGCCTTGAGAAAAGAGGGAAAGAGGCACTTAAGAAGATTGCAAAGAATATTACAAAGGTAGAATCCGAAATGGGGTTGCTAGATTTGCTAGAAAAATTTATTTTGCAGAAAGAGCATTTGTTTTTGGTTGTAGATAGTGAGCAAAATATTGTCGGCGTTGTCGCATTAGAAGATGTGATTAATGCTGCACTTGGTGTTGGTAATTTGCAGCATCGTTAGGAGATTGTATGATTCTTTTAATTATCTATTGTTTAATTGCGATTGTTTTTACTTTTTTGTGCTCTATTATGGAATCTGTTTTTTTATCTATCACTCCCTCTTTTGTTGCAAGTTTTGAAAAACAAAATCCAAAAGTAGGTGGTTATCTGAAATATCTTAAAGAAAATGTAGATGACGCGGAGGGGGCGATTTTGGTATTAAATACCTTTGCAACAACTGCGGCAGCAACAGGAGTTGGAATCCAAGTCGCAAGCCTTTATGGGCTGAACTATCAGGCATTAGGAGCAAGCATTTTAACTATCGTGCTGATTTATTTCTCTGAAATTCTACCAAAAACGATTGGCGCAACTTATTGGAAGATTTTAACACCTTATGTAACTCTAAGCATTCATTACCTTTTGAAAATCGTCTTTCCTTTTGTGATTGTGGCAAAACTGATTACGCGTTTTGTCAAAACGAGTTCAAGTTTATTTATTGGACGCGATGAGATTCTAGCAGCAAGCCAAATTGGGCATCAAAGTGGCTCAATTTCTAGACGTGAGGAATTTATTATAGAGAATCTCTTAAAGTTGAAAAATTATCAAGCCATTGATATTCTCACACCTCGCAGTGTAGTGGTTTCGTTGTGTTATAGCGACACAATACAAAAGGCGTTAAATACGCAAGATATTTATAACTATTCGCAGATTCCTGTCTATGGAGAAAATGTAGATTCTGTGATTGGTATCGTGCATACACAAGATATTTTGGAGGTGGGCTTAAATAAAGCACAAGAGAGTGTCAATCAACAAACGATTGGCGATTTAATGCGTCCGGTATATGTCGTATCTTTTAATGTTTCCGTGTTAAATTTGTTAAATCTTTTTATTGCCCAAAAAGAACAGCTCTTTGTCGTGCAAGATAGATATGGGCAATTTTATGGAGTTGTAACGCGTGAAGATGCGATTGAAACCTTGCTTGGTAAAGAAATTTTAGATGAATTTGACAAAGCGGCAGATATGCAGAAGGTAGCGCAAGAAAATATCAAAAAATATCGCTTGAAATATTCTGATAAAATTAAAAATATTTAAAGTTTTGTAAGTAGCCTTCATAAGTATAGGGTAATGTTTGCTTAAGCTTGCCGCAAAGATGGAATCGTAAGAGATTCCAAGAAGATTAATTTATGGGCGCGTATTGTTCGGTGTAAAGATGCTGTGTCATCACTAGTAAGTCTTTGCTGATTTTGTTTGCGGTGTCAATGTCGTTTAAGATAGAGGAAACATTTGTCGCATTGATTTTATTATCAAGAATCAGTTTTTCTACCTTATTGATTGCATTGTCATCGGTTTGGTCTAATTGCTGAGAAACCTTACGAATGCTCGCAAGAATTAATTGAATATTCTCATCGGAGCTTTTTTCAAGATTCTCAATACTGCGTAAAAGCTCGGCTAAATCAATACGTATTTCATTATAAAGCTCCATTAGCGCACCATTAGAAGTTTGTGTCGTGCTTTTTAGATTGCGATAAAGCATTTTGAGTTGATGCACGGATTCTACCGCACGACGCGCGGCATTTTTGATATGGACAATCTCATTCATCTGTTCTTTGTCGTGGATATGAGTTTGTGCAATCGTTGCAAAGTCAAACATTTTATCAAACAAATATTTGATATTTTTTTGATAAAAATTATCAAAATCTACATCACGCCGATAAAGTTTTTTCTTCGCAATAATTTCACGGAAAGGTGTGTTGGAATGAATCTCTTTGCGTGTAAATCCAAGCGCATAGGTAAGAACTAAGAAGCAGTTATCATAGAGATGTTCCATTTCATTGCGCAAGGCTTCAATCGCGGTGTCTGGGTATTCTACAATAGAATCGTTTAGGTAAATTGGTTCGTATTCTTTCGCTTTTTTATCCACGATAACTTTTTCAAGGAATTGCACCATTTTGCCAATAAATGGCATCATCAGCGCAATGCCGACGAGATTAAACAACGTGTGGAATGCGGTGAGTTGCAAGATGTAATCATTGCTTGCGATTCCAACTTCACTGCAAAAGAATCGCACGACAAAAATCATTTGGTGCAAGAAAATCACTGCCACAAGCGCAGTTACACTATTAAAAAGCAAATGCGCTGCTGCAAGTCGCTTGCCTGCAATCGTCGTGCCAATAGAGCCGATGATTGCCATTACGGTGCTACCTATATTTGAGCCAATCGCAAAACCAAGTGCATTTTCATAGCTCATTTGTCCGGCTGCTAGAATCGTAATGGCTACGAGCAAACTTGCATTGGAGCTTTGCATTACCACGGTTAAAATAATGCCCACAAGCACAAAAAGTGCTACCCCCTTAATGCCCGGTATTTGCCCATATTGCGCAATGTCTATAATGTCTTTTAAATCATTAAAGCCGCTTTTGACAAGCGAAATACCCAAAAAGAAAAAACCAATTCCACATAGGATAGAGCCAAATGCCCTTGCAGTTTTGGAGCTTTGGAAGTTTAGAATCACGCCAAAAACAAGCAAAGGCATAGTAATAGAGGAGATGTCAAATTTTACCCCAGCAATCGCAATCACCCAAGCGACAATTGTCGTGCCAACATTCGCACCAAAGATAATCCCAATTCCCTGCCCCAATGTAATAAATCCTGCAGAGAGAAAGGAAATAGCAAGTACGGAAACAAGTCCGCTACTTTGCATAATCATTGTGGAGATTGCACCAAAAATTAGGCTTTTTGAGGCAGTATTTGCCCATTTTTTTAACACTCTTTCAATAAAAGTGCTAAAGTTACTAAATCCATTTTTGAGACACATTACTCCAAATAAGAAAATTGCGATTCCAGAACTTGCACCCAAAAAAGAACTAGACTCATAGAATAAATACCCTAAAATACCAAAAACAAGAAGCAATATAATATTTCGCATAATCTTTCCTTGAAATTGTTTGCGTTTGAGAAAAAGTAAAAAGTTATTTTACGACGATTATTATTAAATTAATATAAGCTTAAATCTAAATAATAAAAAGAAATATAAAATGATTGTGTTATATGTTTTCTCTTGTAATTGCATTTCTTGTTGTGTCGTCGCAAGGAAACGTAGATGGTCAAAACAATCTATAATTTGTGGAATCCTCGTAATGTCTCATTGGGAGAGTTTGGAACGAAAAAATAATGGCTATCTTACTTTGGCATAAGATTCCTTGAAAAGCATATTTTTCAAGGAATGTATAGAATTTTCTTATGATTTCTAATTAGGAAATTATAGTATATACTTATAAAATAATAATTCCTTAGATTAATTTAATGTAAGTTTTATTCTCAAGTAATACAAAGAAAAAGTTTAGTTTTTCACAAAAGGAGTGAATATGCCTTATGAATTACTTAAAAATGTAAAAATTTGGTTGTTGGATTCATATTGTAAATCCAATAGTTTTCAGAATGAAAGCTTATTTAAGCCCTTTTGTGTAAAGTTTTGCGAGCAAGCGTTTGCGGCGAATCTTGAAGCGCAAAAAGGGCTTGGAATTGTTTCCAATGATGTTTGAGGAGAAAAACGCCTATGCGAGTATAGGTTATGCGTTGTATTCCCTGACGTCTTATGTTTTTAGCGAGAATCCTATCAAATATAAAACAAAAATTAAAGGAGAATCTGAAAAGCAGGATAAAATGGATTTTTGGTGTGCAGAAAAAGATTTTAAATTTGAAGCCTATATAGAATCCAAAAAACTATGGTTAAATATTGGTAATGTTAAATGGGAATTTGGTAAATCTTGTAACATTCTCATAAAAAAAGCATTTGAGCAAATCAAAAGGCTGAAAAGTGCAGGTGTGGATAAAAAGAGTAGCAAATACACAGAGGGTGCAGTTTTTAAAGTTGTTCTTTTTCAGATTCCAATCGTCTATCACCCTAAATTTAAACCAGAGGACGCGGATTTGGAATCTGCACCGAAGTATTTAGAAAATCTTTAATAATAGCGTCAGAAAGCATTTCAGGGGCAATATGGGCTTGCTCTTAAGCGTCTTGGATATGCGTCCTTTTGGTGTTTGAGAGGAAGAAGTAGAGTGCAATCCCTTTAATATTCTTGCTGCTGTGGTAATGCAATAATTATCAAGCGTTAATTATTGTTTGGATTCTACCTTTAAATCCACAATTCTTGCCTTGCCTCTGAAGACTTTCAAGGTTACAATCGCTTGATTGTTGGGTTTGGCAAGGAGATTTTGAATTTCTTGCGCCTTTTCTTTTGTAGTGAAGTATTTTTCTATGTTTCTTCCTAAAGAAAGGCGCGAAAAGTAACTTTTGGGGGCTTTTGTTTTGATATAAAGTTGATTTTTGGGTGGTTTAGTTAGAATCTCTTTAAAGATAAAATTTCCTTTATCTACTCTTTCAAGACATACGAAAACCTCTGCATTCAATGGAATCTCCGCATATATAGATTTTTTAAGCTTTACCCCATAATCTAGCCATACGAAATCTCCTGAAAGTAAATCTCTAGGGTCGTATCCTTTGGCAATGACTTTCACTTCTGTGCCAAAATAGATTGGCAAATAAGCAGAAACAAACATTGCTCCAATCAGAATAAATTGCAATGCACACGCAAGAAAAAGCCATTTTGTCCTAAGCATTTTTTCTCCTTGCAAAAAGAAGTAATCCCAATCCAAAGCACAAGAATACTACACTTGCACCAATATAATCTCCCAATAAATCTAAATAACGAATCACTATCAATAACGAAAAAGTAAGTAATCCCAAAATTTTATGATTTTCTTTGATGAAATGAATGCCTAATAAAAAAGTAAAGAATGAATAAAATCCTTTAAGAATTATTGCGTTTGTTGGATATAAATTGGAATAATTACCAATCAATAAAAGACTTATTGTCAAAATGCCTAAAAAATAGTGTTTGAAATACAGATTGATTGCACCCAATAAAATCAATAAGGCAGATAGAGAGATAGAGGAGATTGATAAGAATAAATGGTTTGCATCATAACTTAGAGCAATGAAGGTCAAAGCTAGGGCAAAAAAGGCGTAAGATTGGTAAGACTTGAGATGAAAACCTAAAATAATTAAAGAAAGCCACGCAAAGGTGGATAAATTTAAATTATTCCCCTGAAAGTTGTATAGATATAAGTTTAAAAACACAAAATTCAAAAAAGCAAGGAATCTTGCAGCATTTAAAGAAAGACAAAAGAGGATTCCGCTTTGCACTATAATCCCAAGCAAAATGAGACAAATAAATAAATGAATGGAGTGATTGTCAAAACTTAAAAAATACCATACGCTTGTCAATAGGTAGCCTGTGATAAAGACAGAAAAAGACTTTAAAATAAGGGCAAGAAACAAGACAACACAGCCAACGCTTAAAAAAGCTAATGCAGTATCCTCACCAAGATGATAGATTTGCGAAAGTAGAGCAATATTTGCAAGTAAAACAAAACCACTTAGGATTCCAAAACCTTGTTGGAATATGGAATTTTTGGAGTAAAATATTCCCAAATGCGTGGCAAAAAGTGTGGCAAGAAGCAAAAATGTCTTAAGAATATTTGGAATCTGTTCCCAATTATAAGCGACAAGCGTCAAAAGAGAAAGCCCTATGAATACAAACGCCAAAGTGATTAAAAGAGGAAAATCCGAATTTTCATCAAAATGATAAAAACCAAAAATTGCTTTTTCTTGCTCTTTGTTGATAAAACCCTCATTGGCAAGTTTAATGATTTCAGATTTTAGAAAAGATTTTTTGTTGAAAAACAATTTAAATCCTTAAGTATAATAATAAATCTTATTAAATGTTAAGAGTGAAATTATTAAAGATTTTCGTGGCATAAATTTTATGTTTGCAAAAAGTTGCAAACATAAAAAATATTGGTTAGTTTTTGGTTTTATCTACAAGTTTGCCAGCAGAAATCCAAGGCATCATTTCGCGAAGTCTTGTGCCGACTTTCTCAATTGGGTGATTTGCTAAATTTTTGCGCTCCGCATTCATTCTTGCATAACCTGCTTTGCGCTCTAGGATAAAGTCTTTTGCAAATTTACCTCCCTGAATATCTTTTAGAATCGCACGCATTGCCTTTTTGGATTCGTCATTGATAACGCGCGGACCGCTTACCATATCGCCATATTCAGCTGTGTTTGAAATAGAATAGCGCATATCCGCTAAACCGCCTTGATAGATTAAATCCACGATGAGTTTAAGTTCATGCAAGCATTCAAAATATGCCATTTCTTCAGGATATCCAGCCTCAACGAGTGTTTCAAATCCAGCTTGCACCAAGCTAGAGACTCCACCGCAAAGCACAGCTTGTTCGCCGAATAAGTCAGTTTCTGTTTCGTCTTTGAAAGTCGTTTCAATGATTCCACTGCGTCCGCCACCGATTGCACTTGCATAACTTAATGCGATTGCTTTTGCATCGCCTTTGCTTGTATCTTGTTCTACTGCAATCAAATCAGGGATTCCCCCACCTTTGACAAACTCACTGCGCACGGTGTGTCCGGGTGCTTTGGGTGCAATCATAATAACACCTACACCTTTTGGTGCTTTGATTTGTCCAAAATGCACATTAAATCCGTGTCCAAACGCAATAATTTGATCTTCATTTAAATTTGGTTCAATATCGCGCGTAAATATATCGGCTTGCAATTCATCGGGGATTAGAATCATTACCAAGTCTGCCCATTTTGTCGCTTCGCTTACTTCCAATACTTTAAAGTTTTTGGCTTCCGCTTTTGCCCAGCTTTTGCCGCCTTTATAAAGTCCGATTGCTACTTCTACGCCAGAATCACGCAAGTTTTCCGCGTGTGCGTGTCCTTGAGAGCCAAAGCCAATAATTGCAACTTTTTTCTTTTTGATAAGTCCTAAATCGCAGTCTTTGTCGTAATAAACTTTTAATGCCATTGTTTCCTCTTTTTAAGTGAAATGTAAGATTTGTGATTATATTGCATTTTTCCTTAGCAGATACTTTGCCGAGTAGAACTCATTGGCTTTGGTATAATATATATTTTAATAAATTTTTTTTATTATAATTATTTTTTGTATTTTATTTCATTTATTATTATGTCTATAATCCGTGGCGGAGAAAATGTTATAATCGCAAAATTATTTATAAAGGATTTAGAAGTGATGCTTTCTTTTTCTTTGTTTTTGGTGTTGCTTTTGATTTTGCTTTTGAAAGTATTTTATTGGTTTCGTTGAGGGTTTAAATCAAAAATTTACCATAATAAGTTATTTTTTGTAAGCATAATATAGAAATGCTCCCATTCCTATAACAAATACAATAACTAAAAATACAATCATTATAATGTCTAGTAGGCTCATATTTCCCCTTTTTGATTAATTTCGCGTTCTCGTAGTTGTCCGCACGCAGCACTAATATCTAAGCCTTTGGATTCCCTAATGGTGCAGAATAAACCCTTTTTGAGTAAAAATTCTCGGAATGCTTCTACTTTTTCTCGTTGTGGTCTTTGATATGGACTGCCTTCATGGGGATTAAAATAAATTAAATTAACTTTTGCTTTGATTTTATTCAAAAGCGCGACAAGTTTTTTTGCGTTTTCTAAACTATCGTTTATTCCATCTATCATTAGATATTCAAACATTATGCGTTTGCGACTATCTATCGGAAAAGCTGCTATTTCGTCAATAATTGCTTGGATATTATAGGCTTTGTTGATGGGTATTAGTTGTGTGCGCAACTCATCACTTACTGCGTGTAGAGAGATTGCAAGTTGCACTCCTAAATTGAGCATGCCTAGTTTTTTGATTTTTGGAGCAATTCCGCTTGTAGAAATTGTTTGCCTGCGCACAGAAATATTTAAGCCGTCTAATTCACTTAAAATATGGATACATTGCGTAACATTTGCCAGATTATCTAGCGGTTCTCCCATACCCATATATACGATATTGATTGCTTTATTGTTTGGCAAATTTTGGTCTTTTTTGATTGCAACAACTTGATAAACAATTTCCCCAGCTGTTAAATTTCGCACAAATCCTCCCTTTGCAGTCAAGCAAAAACTGCAACCAACTTTGCAACCGATTTGTGAAGAAAGGCAAAGAGTGAATTTATCTTCTTTCATTTTTAAAAATACTGCTTCATAAGTTAGATTGTCCTGTGTCGCAAAGAGGTATTTTATGCTTCCGTCTTGGCTCTGCTCTTTTTTATTTATGCTGATGTTTTGACTAGTAAAATATTCATTTAAATAAATTTTTAAGTCTTTTGGCAGATTATTCATTGCGTCAAAGTTGGTTTCATAATGTGTATAAAGCCAATGATAAATCTGTTTTGCGCGAAATTTTTGGAATCCTGCTTGTTCTAAATTTATGCCTAATTCTTCCAAAGTCAAATCAAAGATATTTTGTTTGCTTGTTTGAGCTGAAAGATTCATTGTGTTTTTAATCATTGATGAAAATTCTTTGATTTGGAATAAATGTAGGATTCTAGTCTTTTTATTGCTGCTTTGTGATTGGCAAAAAATTCTTTTTGTGCTTCCGAATGTGTATGATTTGTAACACAAAAGATTCCAATCACAGGGAGCTCAAATGCTTTCGCAACTTGTAAAATACTAAAAAATTCCATATTCTCATAAGTGATTCCAAGCTTTACCAAATGTTTAGCAAGCGTGGAATCCGTTGTAATATAATTGCTAGAATTAACAATTTTTAAATTTTGAGACAAAATATCATTGGAGTTTTTTATCATTGTTTCACATGAAACATTCGTTAAAAAATTATTTAAAGGAGTGTAACACTGTTTTTGCAAAAAAGACAATTCTATATTTGTAGCACTTTGTGTTTCAAAAATTTCAAGCAAAGGAATGGATTCCATATAAGCACCACAAGTGCCAACAAAAGTAATTTCCTCTGGTCTATCATATAAAATAGAACGTGTCAAATTAATTGCAGATTCTACTAGCCCCACACCAATACTTTTAGCAAAAGAAAAAGCTTCCATTTTGCCTGCGCAATAAATCATTGTCTTATTCCTGTATTTCTTTGTAGTATAAATGCGATTCATTCTTTTTAATCGTTTTTTGTTCTGGGATTTGAAGAACTTGATAGAATCGCGGCTTTTCCAAATAGTCTATTTCAATGACATCACCTGTTTTTATATTGCGGCTTGCTTTTATGGGAATTCCATCAATTTTGATAACACCGCTTGTGAGCATATCTTGTGCAATGGAGCGTTTTTTTGTAATATTCACTGCATTCAGAAATTTATCTATACGCATATTTTATCCTTAAAATTTGCAAAATTGTAGCCAAAAGAATATTAAATTGTTGCTATAATACCACAAAATTTTTAAGGAGTGAAAATGAATAAGAAAAATATCAAAAAAGTTGTGCTTGCTTATAGTGGCGGTTTGGATACAAGTGTGATTCTAAAATGGCTCGGGGATAATTATCATTGTGAAGTCATAACTTTTACAGCGGATATCGGGCAAGGTGAGGAGGTAGAGCCTGCACGAGCTAAGGCACAGAAGTTAGGAATCAAGCCCGAAAACATTTTTATCAAAGATTTGCGCGAAGAGTTTATCCGAGATTTTGTTTTCCCGATGTTTCGTGCAAACTCCATTTATGAGGGTGAATATTTGCTAGGGACAAGTATTGCTCGTCCCTTGATTGCAAAACATTTGGTAGAAATTGCAAAACAAGTTGGTGCAGACGCAATCTCACACGGAGCAACAGGCAAAGGTAATGATCAAGTGCGTTTTGAAATCGGTGCGTATGCTCTAAATCCAGACATTAAAGTTATTGCTCCTTGGAGAGAATGGGATTTAAATAGTCGTGAAAAATTATTAGAATACGCAGAATCTGCGGGGATTCAAATTGAAAAAAAGGCAAATAAATCTCCTTATTCTATGGACGCAAATTTGTTGCATATTAGTTATGAGGGACAGATTTTGGAAAATCCAAATGTCGCTCCTGAAGAAGATATGTGGCGTTGGAGCGTTTCCCCTAAAGATGCACCCAATGAATCAGAAGTGATTAGTATTGAGTTTAAAAATGGTGATGGAATCGCAATCAATGGAGAAAAGTTAAGCCCGGCAAATTTTTGGGTTAAATTGAATGAACTAGGTTGTCGTCATGGAATCGGGCGTTTGGATTTAGTAGAAAATCGTTATGTAGGAATGAAATCACGTGGTTGTTATGAAACTCCGGGGGGAACAATTTATCTCAAAGCTCATCGTGCAATGGAATCTCTCTGCCTTGATAGAGAAGAAGCGCACTTAAAAGATGAGATAATGCCAAAATACGCTAGCTTAATCTATAATGGTTATTGGTTTAGTCCAGAGCGCGAAGCATTGCAAGCGTTGATTGATAAAACACAGCAAAAAGTTGAGGGTATTGTGCGATTAGAGCTTTATAAAGGCAATGTGATTGTGCTAGGAAGAGAATCCAAAAATTCCCTCTTCAATGCCGCATATAGCACTTTTGAGGAAGATTCTGTCTATAACCAAAGTGATGCAGAGGGATTTATCAAACTCAATGCTCTACGATTCATTATTTCGGGTAAAACGCGTAAGTAATTACAGCAAAAGTGCTACTTGTGCGGTTTGAGTAAAATCTCACCGCACGCAAGAATCATAAAAAATTCATATAGTTAAAATTAAAATAATAAATAATATTGATTAAAATATTAATTTATCAATTGTTTTTATATTTTTTCTGTATCCATTCGCTAAAAGTTGCAAGATACATATAAAAGAGTGGAATAAAGAAAACTGCTAAAAAAGTCGCAGCAAGCATTCCACCAAGCACGCCAGTGGCGATGGAATGTCGGCTTAATGCCCCCGCTCCGCTACTTACTGCCAATGGTAAAACTCCCATACTAAAGGCGAGTGAGGTCATAACGATTGGGCGGAATCGCAATCTTGCTGCACCAATAGCGGCTTCTATAATGCTTTTCCCCTCGTGTTCTCTAAGCTGCATAGCAAATTCTACAATTAAGATTGCATTTTTTGCTGCAAGCGCGATAAGGACAAGCAATCCAACTTGAAAATAAATATCGTTTTCTAATCCTCTTAAAAAAGTTGCAAGAATTGCTCCAAAGAGCGCGAAAGGCACAGCACTAAGAACACATAGTGGCATAAGCCAACGTTCATACTGCGCAACAAGAATCAAAAAAACAAAGACAAGCCCAAAAATAAAAGCTGTTGCGCCACTAGATTGACTTGCCTTTTCTTGATAGGTTGAACCTGCGTAAGCAATGTCATAGCCTTGCGGAAGAATCTTTGCGGCAATTTCTTCTATCGCTGCTATGGTATCACCACTAGAATAACCTTCATTAGAATAACCAATCAGTTGGGCTGCAGGAAAAAGATTAAAGCGATTGACAATTTCCGCACCTGTGGTGTATTGGAAGCTTAAAAGCGTGCTCAAAGGGACAAAATTACCATCTTGCGATTTGACAAAAACACTACTCAAATCCTCTGGGGATTGCCGATAATCTTGTTCAGATTGTGCAATCACGCGAAATGTGCGATTGAAAAGCTCAAAGTTATTCACATAATAGCTTCCAAAAGTTACCTGCATTGTGCGAAAAATATCATAAATATTGACATTGAGTGCAGCTGCTTTTTCTCTATCTAAATACACAGAGACTTGAGGAGTATTCACAGCAATGCTAGTAAAGGCATTACGAATCTCTTTGCGTTTAAGTGCTTCTTGCACCATTAAATCAGTGTATTTTTTGAGTTCCTCTAGGCTTCCACCCTCCTTGCTTTGCACATAAATATTTACACCACTTGAATCAAGCCCAATAATAGTTGGTGCTTGCGTGGCAATAAAACGCGCATCGGGATATTTTTGTAGTTCTTTAGTGATGTTTGCAATAAATGCCCTATCGCTTTTATCTTTATCTGTGCGCTCACTCCAATCAATAAGTCTATAGAATCCCACGCCATCACTGCTTTTGAATCCTCCTGAAAGAAAACTATATCCAACAATGGTAGTCATTTCAGCTACAAGAGGATTGCTTTCTAAAGTAGCAATCAGGTCTTTTTGCACTTGTGTTGTGCGTGAGAGTGCTGCACCATCTGGTAGAATCGTATGAATATTAACGATTCCCATATCTTCTGCTGGGACAAGCGAATGCGGCGTTCTTTGGAAAAGGTCATAAGTTACAAAGAGCATGGCAATCAATAGACAAAGAAAAAGCAGTCCTCTTTTGAGAACCTTCGCCACTTGTTGGGAAAATTTCAATGTGAGTTTCTCAAAAAACTCATCAAATTTGGCAATAAGATAAAGGGGCTTTGCCTTTGTTGGTTTAAGATACATTGCGCAAAGACTTGGTGTGAGGGTGAGGGCAACACAACCCGAAATCACGACTGAAATCACGATTGTAATCGCAAATTGTCGGTAGATTTCCCCGCTAAATCCTCCCATAAACGCAACAGGAATAAAGACCGCACTTAAAACCAAGACAATCGCAACTACAGGGGCAGTAATCTCTTGCATAGAACGAATCGTAGCTTCTTTGGCGTTTAAATGCTCTTGGTGCATAATGCGCTCTACATTTTCAATCACAATAATTGCGTCATCTACTACGATTCCAATCGCAAGAATTAGTCCAAAAAGCGTAAGGAGATTAATCGTAAAGCCAAAAAGATATAATCCGATAAAAGTGCCAATTAATGAAACAGGTATCGCAATGCAAGGAATAATCGTTGCGCGCCAATTTCCTAAAAAAAGATAAATAATTAAGACAACAAGAACAATTGCTTCAAAAAAGGTTTTTACAACTTCTTTCATAGATTGCACGATAAACTCTGTGGGGCGAAAAGGATTAGAGTATTTAATGCCTTCAGGAAATTTTTGTGATAATCGTTCCATTGTTTTTTGGACATTGTCCGCGACATCAAGAATATTTGCTCCCGGCTGCAATGTAATACGAATCGGAACAGAGGGAGTGGAATTGTAAAAATAGGAGGTGAGATATTCTTGCGCACCAAGTTCCACCCTTGCGACATCTTTTAGTCGTAGCATAGAGCCATCAGGATTTGCTTTAAGAATAATGTTTTCAAACTCTTCTGTGCTAGAAAATAATCCTTTTGTTACGATTGTGTAAGCAAATTCGCTCCTTTCAATAGGCTCAACTCCAAGCTTGCCTGGAGCAAATTGAGAATTTTGCTCTTGAATCTTATCAATCACCTCTAAAGGTGCAAGATTAAAAAAATTGAGCTTATCTGGTAATAACCATATGCGCATTGCATAATCCGAGCGTCCCCACAAATCAACATCTCCGATTCCGCTAATACGCTTGAGCTCATCTACAACATTTAAAAGTGCGTAGTTTGCTATATCAAGTTGTGAATGATTGGGATTATCTGAATAAATATGATACATTCCAATTACAGCAGTGGAGCGTTTGCGCACGGTTACGCCAAGTCTTTGCACTTCACTAGGAAGTTGGCTAAGAACAGCCTGCACGCGGTTATTGACATTGACAACAGCCATATCTGGGTCGGCATTATTATTAAAAAAAACGCTCAAATTCATTGTGCCACTACTCGTAGTAGAGGTTTGGATATAAATCATTCCCTCCACGCCATTAATGCTATTTTCTAAAATGCTCGCAACATTTGTAGAAATCGTTTCTGCACTTGCTCCGGGATAGTTTGCACTCACAACAATTTGTGTTGGAACAAGTTTGGGATATTGTTCTATGGGGAGATTAAAAAGGCATAAAAGCCCAGCAATAACGATGATAATAGAAATTACTGCGGAGAATGCGGGGCGGTTGATAAAAAACTTTGAAAACATCAATTTTCCTTAGGATTCTATAATAATTCTTTGCATTTTTAACCGCAACATTCTAGCATAAAAGCGTGAGGCAAATGTGAATTTATTATAAAGAATCATAATTGGTTTTTTTATAACTTTTTCCCAAAAATACGCCCAATATGCCCCAAACAAAAGAAATTGCAGCACCGCACAAAAGTACGCATAGAATCCCTACGTTTGCAAGCAAGCTTTCTGCTTGGGCTGAGAGCGCGTCTCCTCCGCGATATACAACCGTGTCAAAGAAGTTTTTGACTTTGTATTTAGAATCTGCGTCCAGCGGCACAAACAGCATTTCGCGTCCGGGCTTAACGAGTGCGTATTCGCCTACACGGCGGATACTCATCACGACAGCCAAAGGCAAAAACGCAGGGTGCGTGAAGCTAAGGACAATGAATCCTAGTGTGATGACGAAACCAAGCGTGCTTAAAAGATAAGTAATGCCCAAAAACTTCACTATTTTTGCGGTTAAAAAGATTTGGATAAATAAAGCTGAAATCTGCACGATAAGGTCAATGTTTGCAAATGCCGCAATTCTTGCCTCGCGTGTAGGAAAAACTTCACGAATGATTCTTGCTTGCTCCATATACAAAAAGGTAGAAACGCTCGTGAGTAAAAGGATAAAGGCGCAGAGTGCGAGCAGGTATTTGGAAGCGATGATGAGTTTAAAGCCAATAAAAGGGTTCTTTGAGCCAATCACTTGATTGAATCTCTCCAACGATTCTACATTTTCAAAGTATTTTAACTCGCGCAAAATGAGATTCTTTAGTATAATACCGATAAAAAGCAAAGCAATGGAGAGAAAGAAGAGATTTGCCACACCAAAATTTGCGACTAAAATACTCACACTGCTTGCCCCTGCAATGCTTCCAAGACTTGCCCCTGCGGAGATGATACCAAAAAGCCTTGTGCTTTCCTCTTTGTTAAAGACATCGGTGAGCAAGCTCCAAGCAGAAGAGAAAGCAAAGAGATTAAAAACGCTAATCCACACATAAAACACGCGAGAAAGCCAGATAAATTCTGCGGTGTGTGGCTTGAAAATCTGCATTAATGCATAAAAAATAAGCAGATTGAGCGCAAAAAAGATAAAGACGCAATCGGCGTAGAATCTCCTTTTGATTTTGGTGCTTAGCCACATCAGGAGCAAAGATGCAAGGATACAAGCAATAAAAGTCGCCAAAAAGAGCCATTTTAGCTCCTCTTGTCCTCCCTCTAGTCCCAAAGCATCGCGCATAGGACGCAAAATCGCATAGGAGCTAAAGAGCATAAAAATAAACCCGCAAGAGAGGACTAGAAGCTTAAATTCTCCGTCTTTGAGACTAAAGAGTTTGTAGATAAATGCGCGCATTTTTATCCTTTATTGATAAACCTAGTATTATAAACCATTACACTTGGTGTTTGTCAAGAGGAAAAAGCATAAAAAATAAAAAGTTTTAATCCTCGTATTTTTTCAATTTCTCTAGCAATTCTTCTGCGCTAGCAAATTCATTGTCTTTTAGTGCATTTTCTCCCCATTTAGCTTGGAGATAAGGAATCTTTGCATTTCTTGCCGCTCCCTCGTCTTTGAGACAATTCCCAACAAATATGGACTTGGCAAAGGGAGCATTTTGTAAGATAAGATAAATCATCATCGGATTGGGTTTGGATTCTATTGTATCGTTTGTGCCAATAATAGAATCAAAATATTGGTCTATTTTATGCCTTTGCAAAATCGGCTTTAACCCTTGTTGTGGAGCATTGGAAGCAAGGGCTAGAAAGTAATTTCTTTTTTTGCAGGTTTGAAGCATTTCGCGTATCCCCGCAAACAAAACTGCACTTTGCTCATAGTGTTTGCCAAAATAAGATTCAAAACCAACCTTGTAGCTTTTATGCGGAAAATTCTCAATACCATAAAAGATTTTTGCACAATTAAGATTTGGCGTATGAATTGCGTGCTGCATTGTTTCTTGTGGAAGTGCAGGAAGATTTTTGTCTGCTCTAATTGCATTAATGGCTTCATAAATCGCATTTTCACTATCTATCAATGTCCCGTCCATATCAAAAATAACATTTATCATTCATTCCTCCATAAACTCATATCCATTCCTCTTTAATCCAAAATCCCCAACACTTGATAAAGTGGAATATCTCTTAAGAATCGTTCTACTAAATTTTCCAAAGATTCTTTGGGCAAATTTGGAATCTCGCACTTTACAAATTCTGCTAGTGATTCTTTTTTGTAGTTTCCTTGAATATAGCCTTTTAGGCAATTCCAAGTTATCGTGTCTAAAAAAATTCCTCTACCAATGCTTGCAGAGGCGAGAAAAAGTCCCGTGTTTTTAGGCTTTTGCGAGAAAAGCACTTGATTATGGGCTTTTGCTTGTATTGAGATTCTGTGTGAGTATGCTTGCGCGGGGTGTAAGAATCCTTGTGTCATCATTGCACAAACGATAGGCAACAAAAACTCCATTTCAAGTCCGAAGTTTTGCACGAGACTTTGCAGAGTTTTTGGTTGGTAAGAATCTTTGGCAAAAAAATCTAAAATTTTCTGACAGAGGGTTTGAAATTCTAGCGGTGTTTCAGGGAGATTTTGGAATCCAAAAGGAGATTTTAACAGCACAAAATGGGTTTGCAAAAGTCGCTTTGTGCGCTCCTGTTGCGTCAGATTCCTTTTGCCTCGCACAAAGCAATCCATTCTAAAGGATTCGTTAATCCAATAATCTTTGAGCTGTTCTTGCAAGATAGAATCCCTAGCCTCTGCCAATAATACTTTTTGCTGTGCGCTAAAAGTTTGTGGGTCAAAATGCCACATTAACTTTGCACTTGTGCTAAATTCACACGATATTTGGCGCATAGATTCTGCCATTTGGCTAAAAAACAAGCAATGCCAATCTTTGTTAAAAAATTCGTGGCATAAATAATTAATTTCTCTTGTCTGCAATTCTTGATAAATCTCTTGTGTGCGGGGATTTTGCTGTGCATAAAGCGAAGAGGAAGCAAAAAAATCTTTCGCCCAAGAAATCGTTTGTTGAATTCTTTTTTCTTGGTTACCGCTCGCATTGCTTTCATAGGTTTTTAGCAAGTGTCGCAAGGAATATTTCCCCTCCCAGCCCGGAAAAACATTGTAGCTTACATAAACGACCCCCCCCCAAATCTAAACAATGGTTAATAATTTCGAAAATAACCTCTTGATTTTCTCGCGACACCCAGCTCCAAACGCCGTGTAAAATAATATAGTCAAACTTGCGATTCTCTTGCAATAATCGCTTGTAAAACCCCAAAAAGTCCTCTTCATACACTTGCGTGCAACTTTGTGAAGCAGCAATAAATTTTTGTGCGTGTTGGCAATGTGCGGGAATAAAATCATTCCCCATAAACTCTCCCTCACTGCAACTTGCGTGAAGCGTAAGGCTATTTCCCAACCCAAACCCTAGCTCAAGATAGCGGAATTTTCCTTGTGGTTTTGGACATTCTACCCCTGCTAAAGTCAAAGAAAAATCTATCCATAGAGGATTAAGTGCAGGAATAAAGTCATCTACATATTCTAGTTCCGTAGCGTATCCATAGGATTCCATTGTGTTTCCTTATTCAAAAATCCATTGCTTATAGTGCGGTAGTTGCGATTCTATGGCAAATTTACGCGCTTGAGATTGGAGATTGCTTGGAGAGAAAAAATGGGGTTGCGCATAAATAAAGCGCATAGCTTCGCTAAAAGCCTCTTTGTCATTAAGGGGGACAAGAATGCCTCCCTTGCAAATTTCACAATGCTTTTGATTGTCTATAAATTCGCCAAGTGGCTCTAAAATCTCTTTGGGCGCACAATCAGTTGTCAAAAGTGGAATCCCAAGTGCGAGGGATTCTACAAGCACATTAGGAAAACCCTCGTGATTGGAAGCAAACACGAAACAATCTGCAACGCTCAAAGGCGCGTAAGGGTTTGGAGTGCGTCCGAGCAAATGCACACAAGATTCTAAACCCAAGCTCAAAATCTGTGCTTCTAGCTCGTTTCTTTTCTCTCCCTCGCCAAAGATAAACAAATCCGCCTTGTCCTTAAAGTATTGCATACAATCCACAAGCAAGCGATGATTTTTACCGCTATCTAGTCGCCCAATACTGACAAAAGCAAATCTCCCACGCACTTTGCTTGACAAGATTTGCTCCTTTAATGTGGAATCCTCACGACTTTGTGCATTGATTTTGTTTAAATCAAAAAAGTTTAAAAGCAAGGTGATTTTCTTTTGTGCGATTCCAAAATTTTCTACCAAGTCCGCGAGATTTTGTGGAGAATTTGCACTGATTTTATCTGCTTTGTTGTAAAGCAATGTAATCAACTTGCGATTTATCGTAGAGGAAAGATTGGAATAACCATATTGCTTGCTTGGATAGCTTCGCTCACAAATTAAGATTTTAGGGCTTTTGCGTGTTAATTTGCAAAGCATACCTGCTAGAATATTAATATAGTTTGGACGTGTCATCAAAGAAAGTGAAATCTCGCAATCTCGAATAATTTTGCGATATTTGAATGCAAGCAAAGGAAGTTTGAGGAGTTTTTTAATCCCGCTTTCTGTGGTGCGGTTCCGCCCCAAAATGATTTTTTGCACATTTAGAGGATAATGCTGAATATCCTCCAGCAAAACAAGCGTGATTGTATATTCCTTTGCCAGATTCTCCAACAAAAGTGAGGTAATGCGTTCCGCTCCTCCAGCCCCCAAAGAATAAAGCAAAATCACAAGTTTCATCGTAACAACTTAATCCTTTGGAGATTTTGTCTCATTGTTGTTGTGCAATTCTACTTTTAAAATTTCTATACTAACAGATTGCGCAAGAGAAGTCAGAATCTTTAAAGTTGTGCAAACCATAGAATCTACGCTAAATTTTTCTACAATCTGCGCACGCGATTGTGCTTTGAGGGATTCTAGCTTGTCTGAATGCTGCAAGGTGTAGAGAGATTTTAGGCATTCTAACGCGCTTTTATCGTCTTTTGGAGGGAAAAGAAACGCATAGGCATTTTGTCCAAAATCCGCAATAACTTTACTCTCACCCACATCACTTACGATTGGCACACAACCACACGCCATTCCCTCCGCAATAGAGTTTGAAAAACTTTCCGTATAAGAAGTAGAAAGGATACAATCAAAAAGTGGATAATAGGCTTCCACATCATTTTTTGCTCCTAAAAATAGGACATTGCGTTGTGTATCCCCTAGAATCTTTAGGCAGTCTTTTAGGATTCTTTCTTCGCATTTTCCAAGAGAGATGAAAGTAACCTCTACACCTTGTTGTGTTCTAGAATATTCTATCATTTCCTTTGCAGTGCGTGCAAAAAGCGGATAATCTTTGACTTTATCCATTCGTGCGACGATTCCAAAAACAAATGCGTCCTCTTGAATTCCAAGTTCTTTTTTGAATCTTGTAATCTCTCTAGGGTGGAATCGCGTCGTATCAATCCCATTATAAACCACTAATGCTTTTTTCATATAATAGCCCTTTTTTTGATAAAAGCTAAGTGCATCATAGGAATTACAAAGAATTGCATCAGCAAAACGACTTAAGAGTTTCTGTGTATAAAAATATAGCTTAGAAGCAAGGGAGAGATTGTTTAAATTAATCGCACTTGAACGGAATCCAAAAACTACTTTTGCGCCCAAAAATGCACCACAAAAAAGGCTAAAAATATTCATTTCAGGCATAAAGGCATAAATACAATCCGGTCGGAAATCTTTAATCACTTTACGATAGCGCAACAAAAATCCAATATCTTTGCGCCCTTTCTTATGCAAACAAATATGTGGAATCCCTGTAATTTCATATTCTAGGCGTCCGCCACTATAAAGCGTGCAAAGACGCAAATCTACCTCCGAACGCTTGGCGAGCTCTTGCGCAAGAAGCACCCATTGCCTCTCCGCTCCACCAAAATTTAAAGACCGAATTGCTAATAAGATTTTAATTTTTTTCATTGAATTATTTCTCTACCCTCTGACGAATTTTTAGTTTTGGCAAGAAAGAAATAGGTAAAAAAAGACAAGCAAAAACCTGCAATGCAAGCCAATTTGGATAGATTGCTAGACTTTGTAGAATCTTTTTAAATGCCTTTTTGCGGTTCCCTCCTTGCCGGTAAAGTAATGCTGCTGTGGCACAGAGCTTAGCTAAATGTGCGGGACAATATTTCAAACGTTCTTTATAAAAAAGCAAAATATCTTGCTCATAATTTTTTACCATTTCCAAAGGCTTATATTTCAAGCTCTGCGTGAGAGATTCTGCGTGGATTCTATAAAATTTCAAAGGCTTATGAATATAATAGCACGGACGCTGTTTGTGGAGTTTTAGCCATAAAAGCCCCATATTGCCTCTTTGTAAATTTTCATTAAATCTCCTCTGTCCAAGTAGTTTGCGCTCAAACAAAGTTACAAACTCTCCGTCTAAACACCCCGCAAGCACTTCTTGGAAACCAATTTCACGCGATTCGTCTAGTCCTTGTCCTGAGAGGAATCCGTCATCACTTCTTGTGCAATTTGCGATGATAATACCATATTGTTTATCAAAGCGCAAATAGACTTCTACCATTTGCGAAATAGCTTCTTTAAATAATAAATCATCATCATCTAAAAGCAATAAAAGTTCGCCACTTGCATAATCTAAACCATTGTTGCGATTCCCTGCACTTCCATGCGTTCTTGCGTTGCGCACAACTTTGATATGGGGATTATCTTTTGCATATTCGCTTGCAATGCTAAAGGTGTTGTCCTCTGAACCATCATCACTTACGATAATTTCTAAGTTAGGATAATCTTGGTCTAAAATGCTTTCAATGGATTCTGTAAAAAAATATTCACGATTGTAAGTTGTCAAAATCACGCTAACTTTTGGGAAATTTGGGTTATCTGGAATCTCACTAAGGAGTTTTTCGCTAAATTCTTGTGGTAGGTCTTTGATGTTAAATTCTTTGAAATTTTCCATTACCCAATCTCCTTTTTGTTTGCAATATCGGCTAAAAACACCAAAACACAACATTTACCTTTGTTATTTTACACTTTTTATTCAAATTTTAATTTTACCAAAAGCACATTTTAATTTTATTAAGAAATAATGAGAGTTAAAAACAAGGAATCAAAAACAATAAGATGAATCCTAAACTACAAGGATAAGCAAAATATTGGCTTATCCTTGTGGGATTCTAAATTAATCTTTGATTTTTGGCTCACCAAATGCGCTAATTTCAGGTAATTCTCTTGTGTATTTTTCTTCAAAAATTCATCAAAGCTTGGCATTGGCGTAGCAAACTCACTACCATAGGAGTGTGTTTGGCGCAAGGAACTTTGTAATATTTTTTGATAAAATCTTTCGCACTTTTGCCATTCTTGGTATAGGCATTATACACTTTCTCGCCATACTCTCTACACAAGTCAGAGAAAATCGCATAATCATCACGACTCCCTTCAAAAGGCTCTACTGCCTATTTCATCAACACAATTTGCATATTAGAATAATCTCCCGCCATCGTCAAGTCATCTCTCTCATAAGAGCTTGTTGTAAGGATTACGATGTCCGCCATTTTTCTGTTGGCGTCCAAAAGATTCTTAGTGTGTTAAGAGGGTCTGCACCCCAAATAAATAATTAAGTTGTGGATTATATAACTTTTAGTTATATGGATTCAAATATATATAAATTTAAGATTAAGATTTATTTGAAGTTTGGTAGAATCTTAGAGCAATCAACTTGTTGCATTAAGTGCAGTCAAAGCCTAAACTAGCTTCAAAGTGCCATTTTGTAGGCGATAGATAGAATCACAATGTTCAATCGTGCTTAAGCGGTGTGCGATGATAAGCAAGGTTTTGTCCTTTGCAATCTTATAAATTTCTTCCATAATTCTTGCTTCCACTTCTGTATCTAGCGCGCTTGTAGCTTCATCTAACACAAGAATCTCTGGTTCTCCATAGAGTGCGCGCGCAATCGCAATGCGTTGTTTTTGCCCCCCGCTTAGTGCGATTCCGCCATCCCCTACTTGTGTTTCTAAGCCCTCTTTGGTTTGCAAAAACTCATAAATTTTGGCACTTTTTAGACAAGAGATAATTTTTTCTTTATCCAATTCTCTTCCAAAGGCGACATTGTCCTCTACATTCCCACTAAATAAATAAACATTTTGTGGAATATAGCCTATCTTTTTGCGCCAACTTTTTAGATTTGTTTTCTCTAGTTTAACATCATCTATCCAAATACCACCATTTTGAGGACAAAGCAAGCCAATGATGCAATCTACTAAAGTGCTTTTTCCACTTCCTGATTCTCCGATAAACGCGACTTTTTCTCCCTTGCAAATGGTAAGATTGATTTCTTGTAACACGCATTTTTGTTGATAGCCAAAAGAGAGCTTTTCTAGTCTAATTTCTCGTTCAAATTTGACTTCTTCTTCCCCTAAATCTTGGGTTTGCATTTTTAAGTCTTGATAAATGATTTCTAAGGAGCGAAAATTAAAAAGAATCTTATTGTAAGAATCCAAAATGCGGTTGATAGAGGGCAAAAGGCGATAGAGTGCTAACACATACATAGACAATAAGGGCAAATAACCTGTTACATTGTTGGGGTTTTGAATTAACAAATATAACACAACAAGAATCATCATACAAAAGCCAAGTGCTTCCAAGCTCAAGCGCGGAATATGAAAAAAAGTTTGATTTTTGATATTCGCCAAAGAATATCCCTCTAAAGAGTTTGAAAAATTCCGCCAAATGGAGTCGGAATCACTTTGAAGTTTGATGATTTTGTAATTCCCAAAACTTGAGCTAAGTGTTTCAAAAAAAGTTTTTTGATGCGATTCCTTTTCTCGTCCTTGCTTTTTGATTTTTAATGCAATTCCTCGCGCTAGAAGGAATCCCAAAATCGCTAAGACGAAGGTCAAGCCAAGCGTAATTTTGAAATCCACAAATAATAAAGTGCCATAAATTAAAAGCACAACGAAAACTTCGGAAGTCATAAACAAAAAAGCAGCAAGTAAGATAGTAAAATTATGTGCTTCTGTTGTAATGGTTTTGGTTAAATGGCTTGTATTTTTTGTAATGAAATCCTCATAATTAATGTCCAAATAATTCCTAAACAATCTCTCCACAATCAAATGATAGCGTCCAAAGGTAAAACGCGCTAAAAGATGTTGATAGAGGAGATTAATCAAACTACGGAAGACATAAAACACCAATAAAACAATGCCAAAACACAAAACAAATTCATAAGGAGAATCAAAATGTAAAAAATGATAAACAAAGGCAAAATAAGTTTTACTTTCAATTAAGCTAAAATCACTTGCCACAGCGATAAAAGGAGCGATTGCAGAGATTCCAATGAGTTCAATTAAGGACACTAACAAGGAGAGTAGTAGCATTCCATAAATGTAATGTTGGTCTTGGTGCGATAGGATAAATCTAAGTTTTGAAAACATAACCTATGAGACTTTAAAGAATAAATGGCATTATTTTACCAATTTGTGCCTTAAAGAGCAGAATCCTAATAAGAGGCAAAATTAAAACCATAAATTATCTAATAAGCGAACCCCTTCAATTCGCACTACAACGAGAATCAAGGTAGAATTTTTTTGAATTTGCTCTATATTTTGTAATTCGTGATTGACAATGACAAGATATTCTACCTCTAATCCCTCTAGCACCTCTAAAGCAATTCTTTTTAACTCATAAGAATCTTTAATGCCGCGCATAATTGCTTTAGTTACGGCATTTAAAGAAGCTGAAATTCGTAAAGCCTGTGTGATTCCGCTTGGACTTAAATACGCATTGCGTGAGCTTAATGCTAGCCCTTCTTCGTTACGGACAATAGGACAAGGCACAATCTCTAAAGGTAAAAATAAATCCTGCACCATTTTTTGAATAATGAGTAATTGTTGCGCGTCCTTACGCCCAAAAAATGCCTTGTCCGGACGCACAAGATTGAAAAGCTTTAAAACAACTTGAAGCACGCCATTAAAGTGTCCTTGTCGCGTTTTGCCCTCTAGCACATTTGCCATTGCTGCAGGAGCGTTGAAAGTTGTTTGCAAGGTGGAATCTAACGGATACATTTGGGAAACTTCGGGCATAAAGACAATCTCTACACCCGCTTTAGCACAAATGTGCAAATCAGCTTCTTTTTTGCGAGGATATTGATTAAAATCCTCGTTTTCTCCAAATTGTGTTGGATTGACAAAAATAGAAACAATAGTGCAATCACAGACTGTAAGACTTGCTTCTATCAGGGATAAATGCCCTTTATGTAAAGCTCCCATTGTCGGAACTAAGCCGATTGTTTTTTGAGGATTTTGAGATTTAAATTGACAGATAAAGGTGCGCAAATCTTGCGTAGTGGTGAATATTTGCATACGATTCCTTTAAATTCTTAGGAAATGAAGCGCGAATTATGCGATGAGAGAGTTAAAAAATAAATAAAAAAACATAGAAATATGCTAAAATCTTAATAAAAATTTATTCTTAAGAAGGTTTTGATGTGCCATCACAAAAACTAAAAGAATTGGTCAAGATTTCTGATTGGGATTTTTTAGGTTTAAGCGAAAAAATCATTTCAACTTATACCAAGCCCGGAGACAAAGTGATTCTGCCTTATATGAGTGCGGATAACTTTGTATTTGAACTAGCAATTAATGAGCGTCAATGTTTAATCTATGATAACAACCCGTTAGTAAGAATTAATTTTGAAGCTGACTTTTTTTATCCAAGTTTAGCCGGAATCAAAACTCGCTTGAGTGAAATTAAGGTAGTAGGAGATTTTCCAGATTGTGGAGTGAAAAAATTTCTTCACCCTAGAACCTATAATGAAGCAATGGCAATTCGTTTATTTTTAGATAGTGAGCCAAAAGATGCGATTAATCTATGGATTAAATACTTAAGCGCGGAAGCGCTTAGAATGCCAAAAACAAGCAAGGGAGAACTAGAAGAGCTTGAATACATTGACATAAAAGATTTTATTTTAAAAAAATATAAAATTAGTTTTAGTGAAGTGGATCCTATGAGGCTTTTGCTTTTGCACAAATCCGCCCCAGAATTTTTGCACGATGAAAAAGAGCTAGATGAGATTTTAAAAGGAACAAAAGTAAAATTGGCACATTATGCTCCCTATCGCTTCAATGTGCGCGAATATTTCAGTAAAAACCTATTAAAAATGTGGTTTCACAACATCAGCAAAGAACAACTAATGAGCGCTTTTGTAGAAGATGAAACAGCTTGGAATCTCCGCTGTAAAAAAGATTTTTTATCTTTACACAAAAGATTGGGAAGTGGAGGAATGATTCTAGTAGAAAAGGCAAATGAATATGCAATTGAGGAATTTTTTAAGCTCGCATTTTTTTATGGTTATGAAAATGTGCGTGCATTTTGTAGCGCGAAAGGTATGCAAGCCTATTTGATGAAAAAATTAGGATAACTTTATTTGTGATAAATTGTATCAACAGATTTTATGTTGGAGTTAGGATTTAAGTTGTTATTAAAAATTTTAAGATAGAATTACAACTCCGCTTTAAGTGGCTCGATAGCTCAGTCGGTAGAGCAGGAGACTGAAAATCTCCGTGTCGGTGGTTCGATTCCGCCTCGAGCCACCACTTATTACTTTTAGGCTTTCCACATTATATTTTAGTTTTATTTCTTTCCCTAAACTTATCAAACGATAATGAATAAAAATTATTTTATTTTTTATCAAAATTTGCAAAATTTTATTTTAATTTTATAATTTATGAGTAAAATGCCGATTGCACTTTTTGGTGTAATGTTTCTTCATTGCGGATATCCCCCCCGTCCGCGAAGAACATTCAATAAGATAAAATGTTTAAACCCAACTAGCCAATCCTCTTTTGGGTTGGTTTTTATATCTTCTTCCATTTAGATTCCTCATCTTCTCACTTTCTACAATGCAAAATCTGCGCTAGTAAAAGTTTAAAGGGCAAGATTGATATTGTGGATTTTAGGTAGAGGGCATTTCTAATCACAATATATAAGAATTCTTATTTTTCTAAAGACTATAAAACGCCATTTTAAATCAAGGTTTTTCCATTTAAAAACGAAGTGGTTTGATTTAAAATGGAAAAATTAAGCTATTGTTAAAATTTATATTTTATTTATCTATTTGAATCTGGAGTTAAATTTGGATAAAATTTCAAACTAAAAATGAAAAAGAGAAATAATGGATTCTAATGTTTGGACTAGTTTGATTGGTGTTTGTGGAACTTTAGGTGGAGTTTTCTTGGGGGCTTTGTTAAATCCTAAAATGCAAGAATGGCAAGAAACTCGGAGGCTAAAAAGAATGCTCAAAGAAGCAATGCCTTTGGATAAGTTTATTATTTTTAACGCATACAGGAATATGTTTTTACCCCTCAATGGAATGCTTATTATCCAAAATCCGCAACTTGACTTTGAAAGCATACAGATTATTAATCGTTTTGATGATTTGATAATGCAATTAGCATCCAATGTAAAGAGGCTGAATGATGAAAGAATTTTATTTGCCTATGAAGAATATTATGGAGTTAGATATAGATTAGCACTTAGTAGCAGATTCCATTCTTTAATTTGTAAAAATAATAAAATAAAAGAAGAGTTAATAAAGGAAAATAAGCAGTTTATCAAAGATGAAGTTTATCCTCTGTGTAAAAAATAATAGAGTCCGAAACTATCTTCAATTTTTTGCAACAAAGCCAACAATCAAACGCAAGTGCTACACTGCCACTAAGTAGCTTAAGTATTTTTATGCACAATATTGGCATCTTTAATATACCTGTTGATTTAAAACATTTAAATCCTGCTTCGCCAAAAGATTTTTTAAATTTTCCAAAAGGAGAATTTCACCCTGAATATGAGGGGTGATTTACTTCTATATTTTAGCAACCCCCCCTTTCGTTTCAAAATCTATTTCCTCTTTTTCTAATTTTTATGCTAAATTCCTTTTAATATAAAATAATTATTGGGGATTATTATGGAAATGGAAGAGATTATAGAAAAGCTAAAGGATATTTTGGCAAGTGAGGGGCAAACAAGAATTAAATCTATTGATATAGCCAAAGCCTTAAACATACACCCTGATACTTTTAATAGTATGAAGTTTGGAAACTCTATTCCTTATAAACAAATCCTAAACTTCCTAGAGCAAAGAAAGATTAATATCAATTACTTCTTTTTTGGAAGCTCTCCTAAAGAAAGCTTAGGAAGCGAAGAGAAATATAAGATTCTAAAACTCTATAAAACAAATGCTTCTTTAGGAGGTGGAGGGATTAATGAGTTTGTAAGTATAGAGGAGATTCCTTTTCCTATCACATTACTAGAAAAACTCAAGATTAATCCCAAATGGGAAATCATAGAATGCAAGGGAGATTCTATGGAATCTCTCATTAAAGACAATGCACTCTGCTTCATTGATAGACAAGCAACTCTCAAAGACAAAGGAATCTTTGTAATTAATACCAATGAGGGATTGTTTGTCAAACAAGTGATTCTAAAAGATAATGGAGTGATTCTGCACTCTTTAAATCCAACCTATCAAGACTTATTCTTTCAAAATGGGGAATATTTGATTGTGGGGAGAGTGGTAGGGGTATGGCAAGAGATTTAAGGAATATTAAATATGCCTCTTAAATATTTTATTGATATATTGCTATAATTTGTTATATACTTTTTAATAGGGGTATTTATATGGCAAGTATTCTTGGACTAACAAATAGTGAAGTTGCAAGCCTAATGGGTGTTACCATTACAGGCATTGGTGTAGTAGCAACAATAATAACTCTTGTAATTGGTGGATATGCGATTTATTTACAGCGAACTTTATCAAAACAAAACAGTGAAGAGTTTAAGGAAAAATTTAATAAAATACTAGATAATGCGTCAGAAAATCCTTTGGTTTTGGAAAAGTTTATACAATGTATAGTTGAAAGAGAAGAGTTTAAAAATCGTTTTTTAAATTTAATACAAAACGAGATTGAAAATGTTTTAGATTCGAGACAAGTTATAAATACTGATATTTCTCAAAATGACGATATAATAGAGGAGAATAATAATATTAAAAGTCAATTTAAAGAAAAGGAGTAAGCTATGACCATACAAGATTTAAAAAATGTTCTTTTGGGTAAAAATCCTAGAGAAATCTTAGAAACTTTGGAGATTCATAGTGTTCCTGTAGATATAAAGTCTATTTTATGCGATAAACTGCATATAAAAATTGATGAAAAATTGGAATGGGACAGATTAGCTTTTGATGGTTCTGTATATTTAAATAGTAAAGGTTATCCTGAAATTTGGCTAAATAATTCTGTGTCGGAAAATAGACAGAATTTTACATTGGCACACGAATTGGGGCACATTGTTAATGATATACTACCGAATATAGAAAAGTATAAAGATCCCATTAATGATAATTATGAAACGCTCTATCGTAGTAATAAATATAATCCAATAGAGGCAAAGGCAAATGCCTTTGCAGCGCAATTTTTAATGCCTGCAAATTTTATCGCACAAGAGGCAAAAAAGCTAACTCAGGTAGATGATTTTAAGGATTTAAGTTTAAAACAAGTCATACAAAGAATGGCGAATAGATTTAGAGTATCCTTTGAAGCAATGAAATGGAGACTTGTAAATTTGGGTTATATTGATAAGGACAAAATCTAAGAAGTTCTTTTGTGAAAATAGACTTCATTCAAGATATAAATGAAATTGTTGCAAAACAATAGCTTGAGCGAAACGACATGCCTATATTTCTCTTTATGTTTCTAGTTTGAAATTCTATCTAATTTTTTTATGTTTCGTAATGAGCTAGATTGAACGAAATAAAAATATACAAGGCAATCTAGCTCATAAGCTTAAAGATTAAAATCCCCCTATAATTCCTCACTAACAACTCCTTTCTTTTGACATTCTGTGTCTGCATATTGATTCTATAATGTGTTTCTAGGGCTTCTATGGTAAAGTTCTTATAGAGATTCCTAACAAGCTCACAATCATTATAACTTAATAGGAATTTACCTTTGATACTCTTTAGAATCTTGCATAAATCCTTATGGTCTTTCAAATTAAAGGTTTTCTTATTCTTATAATAATTCTCTGTTCCTACATAGGGCGGGTCAAGATAGAAGAATGTAGTATCACTATCGTATTGCTTAATAAAATCTCTAAAGTCAAGATTCTCAATACTTACAGGCTTTAGCCTCTGTGCATAAACTTGAAAGCTCTTATAAATATTCTTTGGGCTTCTTGCCTTTTTGCACATTGCATAATTATCTCTCTTGCCCCCAAAGCTATGCACGATAGAGTAAAAATAGAGTGCAGCTTTTTCTATATTGTTTCTTGGCGTCTTGACTTTAGAATCTAAGAAAAAATCTCTACCACTTAGCATTCTATTTAATTCTATTTGGAGACTCTGCGGTCGTGTTTGAATGATTCTATGTAGATTGATTAAATCTGCATTCCAATCATTTACTACCTCATTATATTTTGCAAAAGGACGTTCTTTAGCATAAAGCACAGAAAGACTACCTGCAAACACTTCACAATAGCAAGAGTGTTCAGGCATTCTCTCTACAATCTCCTTTGCCATTTTTGCGTAAGGGCAGAGTGTGCAAATCTTTGAAATGCAATTTAATGAAATTTGCGACTGAACTAGCCCAATGGATATATTTAAGCCCTGTCGCCACTCTCAAACTTCAACAACCACTCTTTGCGTTTCAAACCTCCCGCATAACCTGTGAGGCTTTTATCACTCCCAATCACTCGGTGGCAAGGGATAAGTAGCGCGATAGGATTTGCTCCTACTGCACCGCCCACAGCTTGAGCGGACATTTTGGCTATGCCTCTTTGGCAAGCGAGAGTTTGTGCAATCTCCTTGTAAGTTATCGTGCGTCCATAGGGGATTGTGCGTAAGATTGTCCATACAGATTCTCTAAAAGGTGTGCTTTGCGTATGAAGTGGAGCTAGAGGCGGAGTGAAATGTGGAATCTCTCCGCTGAAGTAAATCTCTAGCCATTGTTGCGTTTGGGCTAAAATCGGCGTTTGCTCCTGCACACAATCTTTTGGCAATGTAAAATACTTTTGCCCCTCAAACCACAAGCCAAGTAGTGTGCTTTCATCACTTGCAAGTGCGATTGTGCCAAGCGGTGAGTGGAATTGCTGCGTATAAATCATTAAAACTCCACATATAATCAAAGGTAATGATGAAACGATTTTGCTCCTAAGCTCCGTTATCCCCGTCTTCTATAATTTCTACTTTTTGTCCATTTTGTTGATATGTATTCTTAAAATCTGATTCATCAGAGCAGTCATTATACCTTATTTCCAAAGTATTTTGATTTGGACGCTTTATATCCATAAAACAAGTTTGACCATACTTGTTTTTTATTTCTACTCTTTTTGTAGTTTGGATATTTGGTAAATCTTGCAACAAAGCTTTTTGATAAAGTTGTGTTTGTGGTTCATTAGCCCTTTCTCTTCTTTGTGCGCTTTCTATCCAAAACCTTAAATCATTTCTAAACGCAGTGAGAATATCTGTGTTGTTTATCCAACACTTTGAAGCTTCGCAAGAATAATCATCACCACATATTTTCTCTCTATATCCTACTTCACATTGTATATCAAGCCTCTGTGCAGCATCTATAAAGCCGAAGCTAACAAAACATAATATCATTAACCTTTTCATTGCGCCTCTCCTTAAACTTAAGAAAATTTTACCAAAATATATTTAATAGCTTGGAATTTATAGCTTTTTATAAAGATTGCAAGTGCGATTTTGCATTATTTGCCCTAAAAAGATTCTTTAAGTGAGATTAAGATTGCTTTGTTAGAATGGCTCTCTTGAATTTTACATTAGTTATGAAGGTTGAGTTATGCTATTTTTGTCTTTATTTTTTGCATTATTCTTTTCTTTGTATCTTTGTAAATTTTCTTCCTATCTTTTTGCTTCTCAAAGTCCCCATTAGCTTTTTGATTTTTCTTATTTAAATTTTAGAAATCTCAAAAAGGAATCCTATGTCCAATATTTTTACAAAACACCCTTTGTATTTGCTCGTGCGTTGTGCATTGCCTCATTGCATAAGTGGCGTGTTTCTTTCTTTATGTTACATTATTGATGGTATCTTTGTAGGCAAGTTTTTAGGCAGCGAAGATTTAGCAGTTATGGGGCTTATTATGCCCTTTGTCATCATTAGCTTTGCACTTACAGATATGATTGCCATTGGCTCCTCTGTGCTCATTAGCCTTTCTTTGGGCAAAGGGAAGTCAAAAGAGGCTTCCATTCTGTTTAGCACTTCTTTAGTTGTTACCTTTGTTTTCTCTTGTTTTATGGCAATGTGTGCCTTTTTCCTTGCACCTTTTTTAATAGATTTGCTAGATATTAGCAACCTATCAAAAGTAAAGGCAAAAGATTTTGTGAGTATTTTTATCTATTTTACACCGCTTATTGCGTTTCATTTCGCCTTGGATAATTATTTGCGAATTTGCGCCAAAAATATGTATAGTATGTTTATCAACATTCTTATGGCGCTTTGCAATATCTTTTTGGATTATTTGTTTATCGTAGTGCTTGGCTGGGGGTTGTTTTCATCAGCACTTGCTCTTTGTATAAGTTTGGCTTTGACTACAATTTTGGGATTTTTGCCTTTTATTTTTGGTAATGTGGAGCTAAAATTTAGCAGGATTCTTTTTAAGCTAAAAACCTTTTTAAACATTTTTTACAATGGAAGTTCTGTATTTTTGGGCAATATTTCAGGCTCAATCCTAACGATTGTCGCAAATTTTTTATTGCTTAAACTCGCTGGAGAAAGTGGTGTAGCGACATTTTCTATTATACTTTATATTGATACTTTCATTATCGCTTTTATTATGAGCCTATGCGAGGGTATGCAACCCGCACTAAGCTACAATTACGCTAAAAAGGACAAAGCAAGATTAAAATCTCTTATCCTCTCTATCCTTAGCACCGCTTTTTTGCTTTGTTTTGGTGTTTTTATAGCTATTATGCTATGGAGTGAAAGCCTCATTGAGCTTTTCACAGAAAAAACCAATCAAGATTTTATCATCTTTAGTGCTTTTGCGTTGAACCTATATGCGCTCAATTATTGTATCACTTGGTTTAATGTATGCGTAAGCTCTTTTCTCACCGCTTTTAACAAAGCCTCTTATTCTCTCTTAATTACTTTGGTGCAAGGTTGTTTTGCACCACTTTGTAGCCTTTTTGTCTTAACTTACTTTTTTGGGCTTAATGGCATTTGGTGCGCTGCATTTGTAGGCGATTTGCTTTGTATTGTCTTAAGCTTTGTGCTACTCAAAAGAATTTTAAAATTTTGATTCTACTTGCCTATTAAGGAATCCACTCTACAATAGCGTTTTGCGGGTGAGATTTGTGCCATTGCATAAACTCTGTAAAGTCCGTAATGCCTTCTTGTAGCACGGCTTGATAGTATTCTATCCCTGCAATTTTAAGGTTATCTGGCGTTTCAAACTTAAGCTTTAGAATCTGCTCTTTTTGTGCTTCGCTCATTATTTGTAAAATACGCTCCGCCACTCTCTCAAAATATCCCGCATACTTGCTGCCTTGCACAATGTGAATCATATCTATTTGCCAAAGTTGCTCGTCTTGATAGAATGCGTGCCATTCCAAACACTTATCCTCTTGCTCCAAAAGATTGCGATACTCTATGTGGATAATTTTAGGATTGTTTGCGAGTTTTGCCATTGCGTCAAAGCTTCGGGTAACTTCAAGTGTGGGCGTGTAGATATGGAAATCAATATCAAGATGTTTGCAAAGTAAGCCCATTTTGAGTGAGCCAATGCAGTTAATCTCCGCACCTATGCTTTGCCAACACTCCAAAACTTTGGTTTGCTCTATCACTTCAAAGGCTTTTTGTTGGTTTTCTTTGGCAAGTTCTAAAAAATCCAAATCTCACTCCTATTATGCAATGAAATCACGCAAGATTCTATAATGCTTTTTTACACATTTTAGCAGATAGGTAAATCACATTATAACATATTTTGCAATTTCCCCTTGACAACACTAAGTGTGAGGCTTTATAATCTCAAAGTTGGTTTTATTTTACCTCTAAGGAGAAGCTACGGATTTGTATAGGGAGGGAGCAATGTATTATGGCGATACCCCACGCACACCCAAAATTTATTTTACCTACACGACAAGCTCACTGCTTGATTTAATGCGCTTTGATGTGATTGACAAAATAGAGCTTATAAATCAGCCTTTATTAATGCTTGTGGGTGATAAGGCGGATACTGCGTATATGAGTGAGGCAGCGTATAAAGAGGCGGCGAGCAAGGATAAAAGACTTCATAAGCTTAAACACAACACATATCCAAACTTACTACAAAAAAGAAGCGGTGGAAGAGGCACTAGGAGAGCTTAAGAGGTTTTATGGGGAGAGGTTGTAGGGCTTAAAATGAGAGAATATTAAGTGCATTCTTTATTGAAAAATGCAAGGGTAAGGGGACTAAGCACTTTTTAGAGAGGTGAATTTAAAATAAAATGTCTAAGCTTAAGTTAAGCTAGGTTATAATCCACAGATAAATCTAGGGCAAGGAGCAGGATTGAATCTGTGGATATTGACAGAGGAGCGACCAAAGTTAAAAGTTTTGGAGGTTATTGTTCAACAATTTTTAGCAGATTCTAAGTGGTGTGCTTTTGTGGATAATTTAAGAATCTTGCCTGTAGTAGAGGATTCTAAATTTACCTTTACCTATGAAATCATAGGGGTAAAATGCAATCAAATACAAAAAATATTTTTAGAAATTGTAAGTGGCACAAGTAGTTTTGTGGATTACTTGGTCTTTTTTCAAGAGCATAAACCTACACAGAATGATACACCTCTTTATCTCATAGAAGAAACAAAAACTGATGATAGTGAAAGCCGAAATACAGGAGTTTATCAGAGGATAACAAAGTTTGTGTATGCTAACTTTTTCTATCCTAACTCTCAAAAAATTATGCTTTATAACTTAAGAGTCAAACAAAAAGAAAAACCTACGCAAACTTCTATTTTTGGCACGAGGATTTTAAAGACTTTAGGAGTTGAAATACTTGGAAAAAGTTTTAAAGATGATGAGATCTTAAAACCTTTTGTAAGTATTAAAGAATTGATTGATTTTAAATCAAAAATGCAAAAAGCACCTAAAGGAAATGTGCCGATTACCATAAAAATTTGTGATAGCAAATTAAGCGATATTTTGCTTCCAAGTGATGATATATCCATTTATACGCCTCCAAGTAAAATACAAATTTCAGCAAGGCTTGTAAAAAATGGCAGACTTGCACACGACCCAAATATTGGAGCAATTAGTGGGATTGCTGGGGCATTAAGGGAACTTGGGTTTAAGGGGGGAATAGAAATTATTTCGCACGGATTAAATCAAGCACAAGTAGGGACAAAAAATAAATTTATACAAATTGCTAATTTATTAAATCTTTCTTTGACTGGACTCACAATTCCTAAAATAGAAATACAAAATATTAGTTTCTGTAAAAAAGCATATTGGCATTATGAACGAGAGGGTGAAAAGCTTGCAACTATTTTTATTCATTTGCTTGTAGAAAATTTTTCAAGTGGTAAGGCAATTTTTGAAAACCACGCAGGTTGTGAAAAAGGTTATTTTATTACAAGCGACAATGAATATATTGCTTTGCAAAAATATGAAAATCGACAACTTTATAAAGCTGGAGATAAAAATGCCATAGTTTTTATCCCTGATTTAATTTTGCTTGACCCAAAGAATTTAGAAATTATTAATATTGAGGGCAAGACTTATGAAAATAGACATAAAGGTATAGAGGAGTTAAAAAACTATGATTTTATAGAAAATGAATATATAAAAAAATATTATCCAACTTATAAGATTGTTCGCTCTGTTGTTTTATATGGGGGTTATGAGCATAAAATCCTAGAAATTGAAATCGGCTTTTTACTTAATAGTGAGGGCAAAATGGTTTTAGGAATAAAAGCTCCCAAAATTTTTATTTTTTCGCTTAAAAACTTACTTGATTTTTGGAAAAAGCAATGACTAAAGCACTTGATTCTTATACATCACAACCTATTAAATCCCCGCTCAACTACATCGGAGGAAAATATAGAATCCTCTCTCAAATCTTGCCACTTTTTCCAAGAAAAATTGATACTTTTGTAGATTTATTTTGCGGGGGTTGCAGTGTGGGGATTAACATCAATCAAGCACAAAAAATCATTTGCAATGACAATCTTAAGTTTTTGATTGATTTCTATCAATTTTTACAAGAAAATGATGCAGAATTGATTTTGCAAGAAATTCATAATGTCATTGCAAAATATCATTTAACCTTGCAAAATGTGCAAGGCTACAACGCTTTAAGAAAAGATTATAATGCAAACAAATCCCCGCTTTTACTCTTTGTGTTGATTGCTTTTTCATTCAATCATCAAATCCGCTTTAATAATGCACATGAGTTTAATAATCCCTTTGGTAAAAATCGCTCCCATTTTAATCCTGCAATGCAGGAAAACCTCTTGTATTTTATTCGCACTTTACAACACAAGCCGATTGAGTTTTTAAGCCTTGATTTTAAAGAGACTTTAGATTCTCTTGCTTTAACACAACAAGGTTTTGTGTATGCTGACCCACCTTATCTCATTACACAAGGCACTTATAACGATGGTAAAAGAGGCTTTAGCGGTTGGAATGAAAACTTAGAGCAGAGCCTTTTAGAATCTTTGCAAAAACTAGATTCCAAAGGCGTTAAATTTGCTCTTTCTAATGTGCTTATTCACAAGGGCAAAGAAAATCACATTTTAAAGCAATGGCTAGATAAGCATTGTTTTAAAGTTCATTTTATTTGCACGCATTATACCAATGCAAACTATCAAACAAAACATAAAGACAAAACGCAAACGCAAGAGGTTTTAATCACGAATTACAATCCTTTGAGAGAAAGCAAGAATTAATGCGTTTTATCGGTAACAAAGAATCTTTAAGCGCAAAAATTTATGCCCTTTTGTTGAAGCACCATAGTATAGAATCTCACCCCAAATTCCCGCAAAGCTTTTTTGATATGTTTGCGGGAAGTGCGAGTATGGGGAAGTTTTTTAAGGCAAAGGGATTTCAAGTTTATAGCTGCGATTTGCTTTATTTTTCATTTTGTCTGCAAAAGGCTTATATACAAAACAATCAAATCCCTACATTTCAGGGTTTGCAAAGCATTATTCAATCTAGCCAAAATTTAGCAGATTCTCTTTTTGCAAACGATATTTCACCTTACCAAAAGGTGCTTAGCTTTTTAGATTCTATTCCAGCGCAAAAAGGCTTTATTTATCATCATTACGCACCAAGTGGAAGTAAGCATTTAGCACAGCCTAGAATGTATTTTAGCGATGAAAATGCGGCAAAAATTGACACTATAAGAATGCAAATTGAAACTTGGAAGCAAAAACAATCCATCAATGAAAATGAATATTTTATCCTTTTAACCACGCTTATAGAATCTCTATCGTTTTATGCCAATGTAGCGGGTGTGTATGCGGCATTTTGTAAAAAATGGGACAAAAGAGCCTTGAAGCCCCTTACACTCAAAGAAATTGAGATTTTTCCAAGTGATATAAAGCATTTTTGCGCTTGTGGGGATAGTATAGAGGTTTTGCAAAAGATAGAATCTAAGCAAGTTTTGGACATACTCTATCTTGACCCGCCTTATAATCATCGCCAATATGCGCCCAATTATCACTTAATAGAGACTATTGCTAAGTATGACAATCCTAAAATCAAAGGTGTAGCAGGATTGCGAGATTGGCAACATCAAAAAAGTGCATTTTGCAACGCTAAAACTGCACTGATAGAACTTGAAAAAATCACAAAATTAAACAATTACAAGCATTTGGTGTTAAGCTATAATAGTGAGGGGATAATGCAAAAAGCCCAAATTGATGAGCTTTTAAATCCTTTAGGCAAAGTCATATTTGAGAGCTTCGCTTATCCTCGCTTTAAAAGCAATGCAAAGGATGGCGACAAATACATAAAAGAATATGTATGGATTGTGCAAAAGGCTTAAGAGCCTTACAAATATAAGATTCCAAAAACGTATTCAAAATTCACTTTTTCCCCTTGACAAACACCAAGTGTCAGGCTTTATAATGTCAATTTTATTATTTCAAACAAAGGAATCTAAATGATAAAAACAAATCCTCTTTTGCTTCCTACGCTAATGCTTGGTGTATTTGCGCTTTTGAGTATGGAGCTTGGAATGATGGGTGTGCTGCCTATCGTGGCGGAAGTCTATAATGTGAGTGTCGCAGACGCGGGGTGGGTTGTGAGTATTTTTGCACTCATTGTTGCGCTTGTCGCGCCGATTTTACCCCCGCTTTTGACGAAGTATGACGCAAAGCAAGTCCTTCTTACTTGTCTACTTGTCTTTAGCGTTAGCTCGTTTTTGGCAGCCTTTTGCACAAATTTTATTGTGTTGCTTATCTTGCGTGCAATTCCAGCGTTTTTTCACCCTATCTTTTGCGCCTTTGCCTTTAGTATGGCAGCGGATTCTGTCCCACACAACGAGTCCCCAAAGGCAATCGCAAAGATTTTTATCGCTGTCTCTGCGGGTATGACGCTTGGGGTGCCGCTTACTAGCTTTATCGCAAGCAATACAAGCCTTGAAGTGTCTTTTATCTTTTTTGGTGCGCTTAATGCCCTAAGTCTCCTTGCCACACTTGCATTTATTCCAAGTCAAAAGCAAGAGCAAAAAGCCGCGCAAAAAGAGCAATTTAAGGTATTAGCAAAGCCCATAGTGTGGGTTTCTGTCATTGTTGTAATGCTCCTAAATGGAGCAATGTTTGGCTTTTATAGCTATATGAGTGAGTTTTTGCTCAATTTCACACAGGTTTCTTTTAACCTCATCAGCGCACTTTTGCTTATCTATGGGCTAAGCAATGTCATCGGCAATTTCATCGCGGGCAAAAGCCTTGTGAGTGCGCCCAATGCGACTTTAAGAATCGTGCCTTTAAGCCTCATTGCATTATATGTCGCGCTCTTTTTTGGCGGGGGCAATGCTTGGGGCGCGAGTGTGATTCTCATCATTCTTGGAATCTTTGCGGGAGTTGGCAACAATATGGCGCAATTTGTTGTAACCTCACCTATCCCAGAGGCAAAGGAACTCGCAAATGGACTTTTCATCAGTGCTGCAAATATCGGAATCACACTTGGCACTTCGCTGTGCGGGTTGTTTATCTCGCTTAATGGCTCACGTTTTGTAGTTTTAGCGGCAGTGTGCTTGGTGGTTTTAAGTATTATATTTTTAATGCTTAGAGGGCAGATTCTAAAGGACAAATAGAAGCAAAATGCGATTAAGAAAAATTTAAATAATAAATTCTAACAATCCCTCTTGACAAATACTAGGTGTCAGGCTTTATAATTTCAAATGTATTTTAAAATCACAAGGAGAAACAATGACACACACAACATTCACACAAACTTTCACACGCATTTTTATAATGCTAATATTTTTTATAGGAGGTGGAGCAATGGCTCAAGAGAAATGGGACAAGGTGTTTGCAAAAAGCAATGAAGTCAAAGTCCAAAAGGTAAAATTCACCAATCGTTATGGAATCACACTCGCGGGGGATTTGTATCTACCTAAGAATCTAGGCAAGGCACAAAAGCTCCCAGCAATCGCAATCAGTGGTCCTTTTGGCGCAGTCAAAGAGCAAGTGAGTGGATTCTATGCGCAAACTTTAGCGCAAAAGGGCTTTATCACTCTTGCCTTTGACCCTTCCTATACAGGAGAGAGCGGAGGCAAACCTAGAAATGTCGCCTCACCCGATATTAATACAGAGGATTTTAGTGCAGCGGTAGATTTTCTAAGCAATTATGCAAATGTGGATTCTAATAAAATCGGCATTTTGGGCATTTGCGGATTTGGCGGATTTGCACTCAATGCTGCCGCAATGGATACGCGCATTAAGGCAGTCGTGGCTTCTACAATGTATGATATGAGTCGCGTCAATGCCAATGGCTATAATGATTCAATGGACGCAAAGGCACGCTATAAGCTTAAAGAAAGTCTCAATGCACAGCGCACAAAGGATTTCAAAAGTGGCACTTACGCCAAAGCCGATGGGTTGCCTCAAAAGCTTAGAGGCGATGAGCCACAATTTATCAAAGATTATTTTGATTATTACAAAACGCCAAGAGGACACCACGCGCGTTCTCTTAACTCCAATGGGCATTGGAATCTCACTTCATCTTTAGGCTTTATCAATGCACCTATTTTGGCATATAGCAATGAGATACAAAGTGCGGTTTTAATCATTCACGGGGATAAGGCACATAGCAAATATTTTAGCACTGACGCGTATAAAAAGCTTAAGGGCAAAAATAAAGAATTATTGCTTATCAAAGATGCCAATCACACGGATTTGTATGACAATGAGCAAAAGATTCCCTTTGATAAAATTGCTACATTTTTTAGTGCGAATTTGAAGTAGGACGCAAAGGAACAATATGCGCAAATATACATTTCTTTGTTTGTTGTTTGCGCTGCTAACGCAATGCGCTTTAGGCAAAGACTTAAGGGGGGAATTGGAGGAGCAAATGCAAATACAAATGCAATTTCAAGGGAAAAGCTTTGTTTTGACTTTAGAAAATAATGCGGCTGCAAGGGATTTCTACGCACTCTTGCCTTTACGCCTAAGCTTTAGTGATTATGTAGGCAAGGAAAAGATTGCTAAGCTTGATAAAAGCCTAAGCCCACAAGAGCGCGGAGAATATGACCCACAAAGCGGCGATTTTTTCTATTTCGCCCCTTGGGGTAATGTCGGAATCTTTTATGCCAAGCAGCCCCCATACAAGGGCTTGGTTAAGCTAGGCGTAGTAAAGGCAGAAAAAGAATCTTTTATCGCGCACCTCAAAGCCCAAAAGCAAGATTTTATCCTCACGATAGAAAAATATCCTAGCAGGGAGTAAAGATAGCTTAGTGGCTTTTTTAGGCTTAAGAATAGAATTTTGTGAGAGCTAAAATTACAAAAGGGAAAAAATGAAAAAGAATATCGTTGTTGTAGGCGCAGGGAAAGGCTTAGGCAATGCTGTTGCAAAACGTTTTGGCAAGAGTGGTTTTAGGGTCATTCTCATTGCAAGGAATGTTGGGAATCTAAACGCATATAAAGAAGAGTTTGAAAAAGAGGGCATTGAGACTTTTATCTATTCTGCAGATTGTGAAAAACCGCAAACTTTGGAATCCGCTTTTAAAGAGATTCAAGATGCCTTTGGTGTTGTAGATGTCCTTGTGTATAATGCGAGAGTGCGTAAGGACGGGTTTGCAACGGCATTTAGCAATGATGACTTCATCAAGCATTATCAAACCGATGTCGCAAGTGCCTTATGTTGTGTTAAGCTTGTAATACAAAAACAAGCACAGCAAAGAAGCGGCGCGATTTTATTATCCGGCGGTATTTTTGGGGATAATCCTAGCAAAGAGCACGCGGGAATCTCAATAGGTAAAGCCGCACTCAAGGCACTTGGCAAGACATTGCACGATGAATTAAAGGAAAAAGGCATTTTTGTGGGGCTTATCACCATAGCGGGACACATTCAGCCAAACACACAACACGCCCCTGAATTGATTGCAGAGAAATATTGGGAAGCTTACCAAAAGCAAGATAAATACGAAGTCGTGTATTAAACTGCAAATTTTAAGGGGGGATAATACAGGAAATAAACAGCAGAAAAATATCCTAGCAAGGAGTAAAGATAACTTGCGTGGGTTTAAAGCCGTGCAAGTGGCACGAAAATCAAAATATATAGCCCAAATATTGTATAATGCATTAAAATTTAGTTCAAGGTTTTTTTATGTTCTCTCTTGCAAACCGCAGAAGCACAAGATTAAGAGTTTGTAAGGGCTGGAATGGTAGAATCTAGCATTATCAAAAAATGAGGCACGATGACAATACAAATAAATCTTTCAAAGTTTCAAAATACAGAATCTAAGCCTTTTATCAAATGGGCTGGAGGTAAAAGAGCATTAGTAGATTCTATCATTGCTTCTATGCCAAGAAATTTTAATGCGTATTTTGAGCCTTTTGTAGGTGGTGGTGCATTATTTTTTGCTCTTAAAATCAAGGGTTTTTAGAATCTAAAGCAATTTATTTAAGCGATAAAAATACTGAGTTAATTAACACTTATCAAGTCATTCAAAAGAATCCCAAACCCCTTTTAAAAGAACTAGAATCTTTGCAAAAAAATCACAATAAAGAGCTTTTTTATAGTATTCGTAACCTCGATAGAAATAAGGATTTTATGCATTTAGATTCTATTTTCAAAGCTGCAAGATTTATTTACCTGAATAAAACTTGTTTCAATGGACTATGTCGCTACAATGCAAAGGGCGAATTTAACACTCCAATGGGAAGCTACAAGAATCCCAAAATTTATGATAAAAATTTGATTTTCAATGCTTCAAATGCTTTGCAAGGAGCGCAGATTCTATGCTTGGATTTTGTAGATATGATAAAACTAGCAAAAAGCGGAGATTTTGTTTATTTTGACCCACCCTATTATCCGCTTAGTAAAACTTCAAGCTTTGTGAGCTATACAGATGTATTTTTAGAAAAAGAACAAGAGCGTTTGAGAGAGATTTTTAAGGAACTAGATTCTAAAAATGTAAAAGTTTTACAAAGCAATTCAAACACTACCTTTATTAAAGAGCAATACAAGGGCTTTAAAATACTAGAGATTCAAGCAAAACGAGCAATAAATTGTAAGGGCAAGAAAAGAGGCGAGATTACAGAATTACTAATTAGGGGAAAGTATGAGTAAAAATAGTGCAAGTTGGGAAAAGATTTTTGCGGATTTAGATATTTTAAAGCACGATTTTAACAATGCTCCTTTTGTTATTAGTGCCGAGCAGATTAAACAATGTATAAAGGATTTCAGCAAGAAGTTCGCATTCTATGCAAACAAGATTCTAAGGAAGAGAGACCACAGATTTTTATTGATAATGAGCTTTTTATTTTACCTATAAAAAATGGTGGATATATCCTTTGTAAGGGCGATGGATACATTGACATTCCAAACATAAATACAGAATCCATTATCTATAAAAGTAAGCTTAATTTTGAATTAAAGAGTGCTAATGTGGGAGATTCTGAAATGCAACATTTGGATTTTGCTTATGCCTCGTCCCTTATGCGCACATTTTTAAATGATGAAAGCCTTGTTTTAAGCATACGAGGTAGAAAATACACGCTAGAGTTTTGCTTTGATACCAATCTTTATAAAAAGATCGCACAAAAGGAAGTTATCGCGCTCGTTTTTGAAATAGGATTTTAGAATCCTAGAAAAACTCCCTAATAAGTAATTGAGTGGAGAGGGCAAAGCATACGCATATTACAATCGGGCGGATAATCCTTGCTCCGTGCTTTATTGCAAGGCGTGCCCCAAAGCTTGCACCGATGATTTGTCCCACACACATAATAATGCCTAGAATCCAAAGCACATTGCCTCCGAGTATGAAAAACAAAGTAGAGGCGATGTTGATACTAAAAACAATCCAACGCGAATGTGCTAAGGCTTTGCTAAGTCCATAACCACCAATACTTACAAGCAAAGCTAAGATAAAAGAGCCAATCCCAATGCCTAAGAATCCTCCATATAATCCTGCTATTGCGATGCTTATAAACAAAAAGATTTTATGAGGATTTTTGGCTCTGTCCTCCTCGCTAATGTTTGGAGAGAGTAAGAAATATGCGCCCACTGCTATCATCACAAAAGGCAAGATTTTTGAGAGCAAAGCAATCTCTATAAACTGCACTAAAATCGCACCCGCTGCTCCAAAGAGCAGTGCAATTATCATTGCCGCAAGACTTTCTTTCATATCCACCAAACCTTGATGATAATAATGTGCTGCGCTGACGAATGAGCCTACACAGGCTTGAAGCTTATTTGTCGCTAAGGCTTGGAGAGGATTTAGTCCGCTTACAAGCAATAAAGGCATAGTTATCATTCCTGCTCCGCCAGAGAGTGAGCCTACAACCCCGCCTACAATAGAAGCAATAAAGAAGAGAGGATAAAAATACAGAGCTATGCCTTCAAATGTAGGGGTTGTAAATGTAGCCATTGTGAATAAATCCAAGCTCATATTTCTCCTTATTAAAGTATCGCTTTCTTATGTTGGCAAAAATCAAAATCTTTGCATTATATACTAAATTTTATTTGAAAAAAGGCATTTGCAAATCTCGTATTATTTTCTTTCACCCCTTGACAAATACTTAGTATCAGGCTGTATAATTACACAATCTATTTTACAAACAAGGAGGATTCTATGAAATCGTATAACGCAAATCGTAGAGACTTTTTAAAGAATCTAGTACAATTCGCAGGAGTAGCGACACTCGGGGCTTATATGCCTTATCCACTTTTCGCACAAGATTTGAAGCAAATTTCCAAAAAAGGAGCAAAAATGCAAACTCTCACCCTCAATAATGGCGTTAAAATGCCCATTCTTGGGCTTGGCACTTATTCGCTTACGGGTAAAGCAGGGCAAAAGGCGATGAGCGAAGCCATAGAGGTAGGTTATCGGCTCTTTGATAGCGCACAGATGTATAATAATGAAGCCGAGCTTGGAGCAGCTATAAATGCGGCAGTAAAAGGCGGAATCAAACGTGAGGAGTTTTTTATCCAAACTAAGCTTTTAGAATCAAGTAGCGAGGATTTAGCAAAAAAATCCATTGAAAAATCCTTAAAAACTTTAGGGCTTGATTATATTGATTCTTTGCTTATCCATATGCCATACTCGCAATCTAAGGCGATGTATAGAGCAATGGAGAGCTTTTATAAGCAAGGTATTTTAAAGAGCATTGGCATTTCAAACTTTGGTGCGAAGGCGTATAGCGAGTTTGTGAAATCTTGTGAGGTGATTCCTGCGATTAATCAGTGCGAGACACATTTACTCCTCCAACAAAAGCCCTTAAGAGAGGCGATGAAGAGCAAAAAAACTTTGTTGCAAAGCTGGAGTCCTTTTATCGCGGGGAAAGGCTCAATTTTAGAAAATCCCACACTTAAAAGCATTGCACAAAAATACAACAAAACACCCGCACAAGTGGTTTTGCGATTTTTGATTGAACAAGGAATCTCTGTCATACCAAAAACTTCTAAAAGAGCAAGAATGCAAGAAAATCTTAATGTCTTTGATTTTTCTTTAAGTGCGCAGGATATGCAGATTCTTAAAGGGTTTGATACAAATAAAAGTGCATTTTCTTGGACGAATTATTAGGGGAAGTTTGGTATAATCTTGCGTTTTAGTTTGCTTTATCCACCTAACCCCACCACCTTTGTGTCTCTAAGATTTTAAAAGAGACAATCCAAAGCAGCAATCCCGCAAAGGCAACACAAGAGAGGGCGATATACGCATAAAAATATCCATAATATTGCGCTATAAATCCTCCCAAACTCCCGCTTAGTGCTGCGCCTATGCTGCCAAGAGTCATCACACAGGCAAGGGCAGCATTGATATGTCCGCTTCCGCGCAACATTATCGCTACTAAAACAGGTAAAATCACGCCTGTAATCCCGGCTCCAATGCCATCAAGAATCTGTGTGGCGACCATTCCGATAAGATTTTCAAAATGCGCTGCTATGCCCCCGCGCACAATAAGAGCGACAAAGCAAAGAGCCATTAGAATAAAATAAACTTGAGAAAAGCAAGGAGCAACTGCAAGAGAATGAGGACGCGTGAGAATCTTCATACACACGAGTGAAATCACAATCATTGTGCTTTGAGCGATAAGGATTGTCGCAGCTGCATATGCCCCGCTAGAATCAATGCCAAGCGGGTGTGCCCTTTGGCTAAGCAAGGGGAGCATATACGCATTACTCAAATGAAAGCAAAACATCGCCGCGCCCAAGATAAGCACGGATTTATCGCTTAAGGCTTCCCATAGAGATATACTCGTGTCGCCCTCTTGCCCCCTTGCGACTTTATGATTAATGCTACTACTACGTATAAGGCTAAGAAACAAAAGTGAGAATACACCCATAAGCGCGGTAATCACAAAAATCGCACCGATTCCATAATAAAATGCGAATCCAAGACTAAGCAATGCGCTAAAGGCTGTTCCTGCGTGTTTATAGGCTTCATTGAGGCTCACTTGTCTGCTATAATCAGATAGTCCCACGATTCCAAGTGTGAGGGCTGCAAATGCGGGGGCAAGGCACACTCCGCACAGAGCTACACTCATTTGGGCTAAAAGCGTAAAGCCAAAATGTGGGTAGAAGTAATTTGCCAAAGTCGCAAAGACTATGGCGAGGATACAAAAGGCTATCAGGGCTTTTTTGTGCGATGTCTTGTCTATGAAAATCCCTAAGGGGATTGCAAAAAGTAATGCACAAAGGGAGGTAATTGTGGAGATAAGCCCGATTTGGGATTCCATAAAGTCGTGTTGTTTCAAAAACACACCCAAATAGGGACCTAAACCATCTCGCACATCGGCGATAAAGAAATTCAGCCAAGCAAGTGCATTGTGCGGATTGATAGAATCTCCTTAATATCCTAAAATCTTGTTAATCTTACTAATTGCGCTTTGTTCCATTTCGGCGATAATTTGCTTTTCTTTAGCCTTTTCTTGTGAAATCTTTGCTTCTTGTTGCACGATTTGAGCTAAAGTCGCGTTAATTTTAGTATCATCTCTTGTTGCCTTTGCCTCTTGCAAGTTGATTTCTAGGATTTTTTTCTCTAGCTCTAGTGCTTTGATTTTGCCTCTTAATTCCTCTCTTTTCTTATCAATGGCTTCCCTTTCCTTGAAATCTGCTTTTAAAGCCTCTCTTTTTTTATCAAAACTCGCATTGTTAAAAACCTCTGGTAAAACGCCCTTGATGTGTGGCCGTGGCTTTGTAGGGACCGGCGGTGTAGCAAAGAGCGTGCTAGATAAGGCTAACATCAGTGCTAAACTCATAACTTTTGCTTTCATTGCTCCTCCTTTATTTCATCTTTATACAAGCTAAAGATTCTAACAAAAATTGTTTTAAAATCGCTGAATGCAAGAGGAGCTATCCACGAAATTTGCAATGTCTTACGCAATCCCGAGCCTCCTTATGGGAGAGGTGAAGTTTAAGAGTGCGGAGAATAAAATCGCGTGGGTAAGCGAAGATATTAAGGCCTCACAAGACTATGCAGGAGCTGCTGCTGACTTTAGCGATTCTATGTAAAGTGCGCTTGATAAGAGACAAGCAAATTTTTCCCAATATCAATCGTCTAGACCCTTTTTGAGATTCAGAATCTTTGAAGCTCAAAAAGGGTAAAATAGACTGCAAAAAGCACAAGATAAAGATAAAGGAAAGTTTATGTTTTTTGACCAAGGTTTTTGGAGCATTTTTCTTCTTGTTTATCATCATTCATTTTCTACTCACTAGCCCTCCTCATTCTTTTATCAATATTTTTTTATCTTTTAATTTTTAAGGGTTTTTATGAAAAAAAAATTATATGTAGGCGCCAATATGGCTTGGTTTTTGGTGATTATAGCGGGAATTATTGAGTGTTTTTGGGCAAGTGGGCTAAAATATGCACAAAGTATGTGGGCGTATAACATAGTTGCACTAGGAATCATTCTTTCGTTTGTGTTAAATCTTGTTGCCTGTCGCGTGCTTGAAGCAAGCACAGTCTATGCAGTATTTGTCGGTATTGGCACAGCAGGAATTGTATCAAGTGAAATCCTCATCTTTGACGAACCATTTTCATTTACCAAAGTCATTTTAATTTTTTTATTGCTTTGTGCAGTCATTGGGTTAAAATTAAGCTCTAAAAGCATCAGAGCGCAGGATTCACGTATCTCCCAATCATTAGGCAGTGAAATTGGCTTGGACGATGTGGTGAAAGAGAAATAGAATGAGTCTAAAAACCGCTTATATTCTGCTTGTGTTTGCAATTCTTACTGAAGTGCTTGCAGTCAATCTTATGAAAGCTAGCGAGGGAGAGATATTTGGCTATGTATGTATGTTTGCATTGCTTGTAGTCTCTTACTACTTTATGGCACTTTCGCTCAAGAGACTTTCTATTAGCGTGGCTTATGCAATTTGGGAAGTTCTTGGAGCGGTTTGTGTAGTGGCAATTAGTATTTTTTATTTCGGTGAAGAGTTGCTATGGACACAAAAGGCAGGCATTGTCTTAAGCTTTTGCGGAATCGCACTGATTAACTATGCCGAGTTAAAGGCACAAAAACGAGGCAAACCTCTAGTGCAATTACCCAACAATGTGGATTCTAAGCTATAAAAGAGTATATAATGGGTTTTGCTCTAGTTATTCTTGCCGCAATTTTAGATATTGTGGCAAATTTATTTCTCAAAAAATCTAATGCTTTTAGGCACAAAGGCTATGCGATTGGTTGCATTTTAATGGTGTGGGCAGCTTTCACGGCACTTTCGTTTGCATTACGGGATTTACCGCTTAGCGTTGCTTATTCTACTTGGGGCGCAGTGGGAATTATTGGCACAGTAGCGGGCGGCTATGTGTTTTTCAAGGAGAGAATCGGGATAATAGGCTATATAGGCATTGCAATCGTCTTATGCGCGGTTATTTTGCTGCATATGGAACCCTGATTTATAAGTTGTTAAAAGGGAAATAATGTATTGGATAATTTTAATTTTGGCAGGTTGTATGGAAATAGGAGGCGTTGCGATGATGAAAAGTTTTACTACAACCAACAAAAAAATCTTTTTGTTGGGACTTTTGTTTTTTATGTCCATTAGCTTTGGTTTATTATCGCTTGCAATGCAAGAAATTTCAATGGGCACAGCTTATGCGATTTGGACAGGAATCGGTGCAGGCGGGGGCGTGCTTATCGGAATCCTTTTTCTGGGAGAGAGTAAAAGTCTCGCAAAACTCACTTGTGTTAGTATGATTATTGTATGTAGCATAGGATTGAAACTTGTATCCCATTGATTTTTGACTTTCCATAATCTAAAACCTCTGCCCTCAATTTTACGATTCTATCTTGTAGGTTTGCTCTGAAGTGGGTGAGTTGCTCGCAATGCTTGAGGGATTAATTGCTACG